>JAPUKZ010000265.1 GCA_027295405.1 Gammaproteobacteria bacterium | reverse complement strand
CTGTACCAGGAATTGTTTGGCGCGACAGCGGAGGTCAAGGCCATTCACGCCGGTCTGGAGTGCGGTATTCTCAAGAGCAAGTCTCCGCAGCTCGACATTATCTCGTTTGGGCCCACTATCCGTGGTGCGCATTCTCCCACCGAGCGGCTGGAGATTGCCACTGTTACCCCCTTCTGGCTGTTGCTGACGGAATTGCTGCGCCGTTTGTAATAAGGCGCCAGTCCCGCAAAAATAAAGTGCTGCACTCTTTTTTTTGAGTGAATCAGTTTTTCGTGTGAATCAGTTTTTGTGTGAATCAGTTTGATCAAGGAGGGTGGTTATGCCACGGCCAGTCCGCGCAAATAGCGCGTCGTGCCGGGGTCTCCTGGGGCGCGGTACACCTATACCAATCGCTTGAAGTCAATTTTGCAGTCTATTCTGTACTGAGCCAGCCGCCCGTGGCCTGCACCGAAGCGAGATTATCCGGTCTACTTACCCAGGCCACCCAGGCCAGGGCCCGGGCCTGGTCCGCATCCGGCGAAGTGGGCAGTTCTCCCTGCCAGCGCAGCTCCGCGGAGATGTAACTGCGATGGTCCAGTACCACAAAATCGTGATTGAGGACCTTGCCGCGATTTTCTCCCGCACGCACTTGCGTTTGCATGCCCACTCCGAGCAGAGCCAGGTTCAGAACCGAGGCGTCTTCTCTGGCTGCGTCTGCCGGCATGAAGTCGGCCCTGAACAGTTCCTCTTGCAACTCGACCGTCAATACCCCGGCGTTTTCTCTAGACCTGGGCAGTGCCCGCTTGTGGTGACGCCAATCGCGCCACTCCTTGCCCGCTGCGATCACCGCGGGCGTGTATACCGCGCGTGAATTACCCTGGTTGCGATGCAACTGCTGGCGCTGGGACCAGGCGTTGCGGGCAAAGCGATCTTCCCAGCCAAGGTAGTTCCAGTAGTCCACGTGGAAAGCTACCGGCACCACGACCCGCCACAGGGCGGGGTGGTCCAGCAGGCTTGAGTACCAGCGATCGGCGGGTGGACAGGAACTGCAACCCTCCGAGGTATAGAGTTCCACCAGGGTTGCCTGCTGGCTGGGGCTGCGCAGGACTTGCTGGGCCGGTGCGTTCAGGGCCAGCAGCATCAGTGTTGTGAAAATGATTGCTCTGAGCATGCCTGTCTGACCACGGCCGCTGCGGAAGGTTCTCGGGCACTGGCCGCAGTCTGGGTTATCATTAGTTTCTTAACAGTAGGAGATCAGCATGCCCCATATCAGCGCTACCGCGGCCACCCACCCAGACAAGGCGGCCATCATCATGGCCAATAATGGAGAGGTTGTGACTTATCGACAACTGGATGAACGTTCCAACCAGGGAGCGCAGCTGCTGCGTTCGCTGGGTATCCAGAAAGGCGATCATATTGGCATGATGATCGAGAATACGCGGCAATTCCTGGAGATAGTGCAAGCTGCGTTGCGTTCCGGAATCATCTTTACGCCCATAAGCACCCACCTGAAGAAGGAGGAGACCCAATACATACTGGAAAACTGTGGCGCCCGTATGTTTATCGGCTCGCTGCAGCTGGCGGCAGTGGCAGAAAAACTTCTTGGTGATGTACCCGGCATAGAGCAGTTCTATATGGTCAATGGCACGCGCCCGGGTTTTGAATCCTGGGACGAGGCTGTTGCCCAGCAGCCCACCACCCCCATTGCCGACGAGTCGGTGGGTACACCTATGCTGTATTCATCGGGTACCACCGGCCAGCCCAAGGGCATACTGGCCATGAATGACATGACGGATATTCATGACGTGCATCCGAACATGGCAGCGTTTGCAGCGATCTTTGGCATTGATGAGAACACCCTGTACCTTTCTCCCGCGCCCCTCTACCATGCGGCCCCCCTGCACTATAACAACCTGGTCCTGGCCATGGCCGGTACCACCATCATCATGGAAAAGTTTGAGCCAGTTCAGGCCCTGCAGCTGATAGAGCAGTACCAGATCAGCCACAGCCAATGGGTGCCCATCATGTTTGTGCGCATGCTCAAGCTGCCAATGGAGCAGCGCAGCCAGTACGATTGCAGTTCCATGAAAGTTGCCATTCACGCTGCTGCGCCCTGCCCGATAGAGATCAAGGAGCAGATGATCGACTGGTGGGGACAGGTGATTTTCGAATACTACAGCGGTTCGGAAGGCGCAGGCATGACCATCATTGATTCCGCCAGCTGGTTGACCCACAAGGGTTCGGTAGGACCGGCCATCGCCGGCGAATTGCACATTGTGGATGACGCGGGCAATGAAGTGGCGACCGGCGAGACCGGTAGCGTGTACTTCGGCAATGGCTCTAAATTCGAGTATTATGGCGAGCCGGAGAAGACCGCCGCAGCTTACAACGACAAGGGCTGGTCCACCCTGGGTGATGTGGGTTACGTGGATGAAGACAGTTTTCTCTACCTGACCGACCGCAAGGATTTCATGATCATTTCCGGCGGGGTCAATATCTACCCGCAGGAGATAGAGAACCTGCTGGTAACCCACGACAAGGTCGCGGATGCAGCCGTGTTCGGGATTCCCAACGATGAGTACGGCGAAGAGGTCAAGGCGGTGGTACAGCCCCTGGACTGGGCCCATGCCGGCGATGAGCTGGCGCATGAGTTGATGGAGTGGTGTAAAGAGCGCCTCTCCCATATCAAGATGCCGCGCTCTATCGACTTCATGGAGCAACTGCCGCGTATGGAGAACGGAAAGTTGTACAAACGCCACCTGGCGGAGGCCTACAAGGCTTCAGATCATTGAGTGGGTCGAGAGAGCTTCTGAACAGGTCTATGATGCTGCTTGGACTTGGACTTGTTCGGAGGCTCACTGGGTCTGGATTGCCGCCGGGCGCTTTTCGGCGACCTCCTGCCGGCTGCGCGCCTGGCGCCGGAACGGCAGGTAGAATGCCGGCAGTACGAACAGGGTAAACAGGGTGCCCACCAGCATGCCGCAGGTAATCATCAGGCCAATCACAAAGCGGCTGTTGGCGCCGGCGCCAAAGGCCAGCAGCAGGGGTACCACGCCCAACACCGTAGCAAAGGTGGTCATGAGGATAGGGCGTAAGCGCAACCCGGCTGCTTCGATAACGGCCTCTTTCCGGGATTTACCCTCTGCAGTCAGTTGGTTGGCGAAGTCGACGATGAGTATGCCGTGTTTACTGATAAGGCCGATCAAGGTCAGAAGTCCCACCTGGGTATAGATATTGAAGGTTGCGAAACCCAGGGCCAGTGGCACCACGGCGCCAAAGATCGACAAGGGTACGCTGACCAGTACCACGAAGGGATCGCGAAAACTGTTGAACTGCGCCGCTAGCACCAGGTAGATCAATACCAGTGAAGTGGCGAACAACAGCAGAAAATTGCCGCGCTCCTGCACGTAGCGACGGGACTCACCGCCATACCCGGCGCGGAAACCAACGGGTGCCGTATCCTGCAGCGCCCGTTCCAGGAATTCCAGGCCGGTACCCAGAGTGTTAGGCGGCATCATCATGCCGGAGATAGTGGCACTGTTGAGTTGCTGGTATTGTTTCAGGACGTTGGGCTCCACCCGCTGGTTTATCGAAATCACGGTGGACAAGGGTATGAGTTGGCCGGTGTTGCTGCGTACATAGTAACGCTCCAGCCACTTCTTGCTGAGGCGAAAACCCCGCTCCGCCTGGGGAATCACCTTGTAGCTGCGACCCTCCAAGGTGAAGCGGTTGACTTCGGCCTCACCCAGCATCACTTGCAGGGTCTCGCCGATCGCCTGCATGGAGACGCCCAGGCGTGCGGCCTTGTCCCTTTCGATGCTAACCCGCAATTCGGGACGGCTGTAGCGCAAATCCTTACTGACGAACACGAACAAACCCGAATCGCGCGCCGCACTCAGTACCTGCTCGGCAACCTGGTTGACTTCCCGGTAATCAGCGGTCGAGGAAATAACGAAATTCACCGGCAGTCCACCGTCAGAACCGGGCAGGGATGGCTCGGCAAAGGTGAAAATTTCCAGGCCGCTGATCTGGGTAAACTTGGCTTGAACTTCGGCCTGGATTTCCTGCTGGCTGCGTTCCCTGTCTTCCCAGGGCTTCAGGGACAGGCCGCCAAATACGCTATTGGGGCGGTTGACCTGCCAGGAATGGCTGATCTCGGGTATGCCCTTCCACACCGCGACCATTTCATCAAGGAAGTAGTCGATGTAGTCGAGGTTGCTGTAGTCCGGTGGTGTGGCGGCCACGAACAGCGAGCCGGAATCCTCTTCCGGCGCGAGTTCGCTCTGGGCGAGGTTGAGCAGCACCGGCAGGCTACTCAGGATCGCGATGGCAAACAGGAAGACGGCGCCACGATTGTTCAGGCAAAGCCGCAGGTTGCGCTGGTAAAAGCTGCACAGGGTGTTGAAATGGTCGTCAAGCCAGTCGGCGATCTTGCCCTGGTGATCGTGATCCTTGAGTACATTGGCGCACATCATTGGGCTCAGGGTCAGGGCCACAATACCCGAAACGAATACGGCTCCAGCCAGGGTCAGGGCGAATTCGCTGAATAGCACACCGGTGAGGCCGCCGAGGAAAGCGATGGGTGTGTATACGGCCGCTAGCGTCAAGGTCATGGCGATGACCGGTAGCGCCACCTGTCGGGCACCGACCAGGGCCGCCTCCCGCGGGGTCTTGCCATTCTCGATGTGGCGGTGGACGTTTTCCACCACCACAATGGCATCGTCAACCACCAATCCGATAGCGATCACCATAGCCAGCAGGGTCAACAGGTTAATGGAAAAACCCAGGGCGTAGACCAGGAACAGGACGCCGATCAAAGACAGGGGGATAGTCAGCAGCGGAATAATAACCACCCGCACCGATCCCAGGAAAAAGTAGATGACCAGCATCACGATGGCGGCGGCTTCCAAAAGGGTTTTGAATACCTCCCAGAGTGCGCTCTCGATTTTGAGCGAGCCGTCGAAGTCCACGAATACTTCAAGGTCGGCGGGCAGCTGTTCCCTGATTCTCGGCAGTGCCTCGTGGACATTTTTTGCCACTTCAAGGGGGTTGGCCCCCGGGGCTTCGCTGATGGCCAGAAAAATTGCGTCACGGCCGCTGGAAAAGGCCGAGGCGTCATAGTTTTCACTGTCCAGTTCCAACTCGGCAACATCCTCCAGTCGCACCCGCCGCTCGCCTACCTGGCGCACCACGATATTGGCGAAATCATCTGGATTCTGCATGTCGGTTTCCGCATCGACACTGGCGCGCACCAGTTGTCCCCTGGTCGTGCCGGCGGTTGAAATGTAGTTCTCCCTTTCTATAGCCCTGCTGACATCTGCTGCGGTCACGCCGACAGCCGCCATTCGGGTCGGATCCAGCCACACCCGCATAGCAAGGCGGCCGCTGCTGAACACCCGGGCCTGGCCCACACCCTCAAGCGTGCTGATTTCCGGCTGGATGTTGCGTATCAGGTAGTCGGTGATCTGGGAGGTGGACATCTGCCTGCTGAAGAAGGCCAGGTACATCATGGCGTCGCCGCCGGTGAGCGAGGAAATGACCGGATCCTCTATCTCACGGGGTAGTTCGAACTTGGCTTCATTGGCTTTGGCAATCACCTCGGTGAGGACTTCGCTGCTGTTCTCACCGAGGCGCACATGCACGGCTATTTGGGAGCTGCCGGGATTGCTTTCCGAAGTGATGTACTCAACGCCCTTGGCGCTGGCGATCCGATTCTGCAGGGGCACGGTGACAAAACCCTGGACGGTGCGGGCGCTAGCGCCCCGGTATGTGGTGCTCACATAGATGACACTCTTTTCCAGTTCGGGAAATTCCCGAATAGTAAGGTTGCTGGCGGCCTGGGCACCCAGTAACAGCAGCAGGCAGCTGACCACGATGGCCAGTACCGGGCGTTGAATGAATATATCGGTGAATTTCATGGCAAAATCTACAGTTGCACCGTTGCGTCAATTCGCACGCTGGCGCCCCTGAACAATTTGTTCTGCCCGGCAGTGACGATCTGTTGTCCGGCTTCCAGGCCGCGCAAAATCCCGACGCGGCCATCGCGCACTTCACCCACCTGGACAACAACTGCGTCCACGGTTAGCTGACCACTGCTATCTTCGCGGATGACATACACGGTGCTCCCCTGCAGTGAGTAGGTGATGGCGGTTTCCGGTACCGTGAGCACCTCGTCAGCAGTACCCAGCGCAATACGCAGACTGGCGAACATGCCCGGCAGCAATCCCCCACTGTCATGTATCCTGGCCCGGGCCAACAAGTTGAGGGTGTCGGGATCTACCCTGGAATCCAGTGCCGACAGGGTGGCGCTGAAGACTTTCTCCGGAAAAGCCCCTACCTGCAGTTCAATTGCCAGCCCCGGTCGTAACAGAGGCGCAAAGCGGGCGGGCAAAGTAAAGTCTATTTCCAGTTCATCCAGATCCTGCAGGGCGGCTATCACCGTGCCCGGCGACACATAGTCACCCACGTCCACCTGGAGAATACCAAGGGTGCCGGTGAACGGCGCGTCAATGTGTTTGTTTTTGATGCGCGCCTCGGTCTCTGCCAGTTGTGCACGGGCGCTTTCCAGATCGGCTTTGGAGCGATCGTACTGGGACTGGGGTATGGACTTCTGCTGCACCAGTTTCTGGTCTCGCTCGAACAGAATTTTGGCGAGGTCAAGGCTGGCGATCTGGCTGCGGCGGCTGGCCTGTTCCACCTCGTCGTTCAATACCACCAGCAGCTGCCCGGCTTCCACCTGCTGGCCCGACACGAATTCAATAGCGGTGACTTCGCCACTGGTTTCCGAGGTGAGATCCACGCCGCGTACCGCCTTGATACTGCCCACGGCCTGCAGATGCTGGTCCCAGCGCTCTGCCCGGGCCACACCCGCGGCAATGGTCACCGGCGGCGGCGTAAAATCCATCTTGGAAAACGCCGAGAAGCGCGCGTACAAGTACCCGCCAATAGAGCCGAATATAACCAATAACAACATCGCAACAAACAGATAAGCGCGCACAACAATCCTCGGTAGCAAAAAGCAGGTACGCAAGTTTATGCCATCTGGCCCAAATAACTAACCCCTTCAGCTCCCCACGCGGTGTAGCATACTTATCCACAGAAACCATAGCGGCCCCGGCCCCCTGGGGTTTCTGTGGATAACTTCGGGAGGTGGTTTATGGGTATTTTTGACCGGTTTCGGTTGGATGGACAGGTGGCGGTGATTACTGGCGCGGGCAAGGGTATTGGTGCGGGTATTGCACTGGCCTATGCGGAGGCAGGTGCTGATGTGGTGATTGGTGCGCGCACGGAAGCTGATTTGCAGCGGGTGGCGGGGCGGGTGGAGGCGCTGGGTCGAAAGGCGGTGGTGGTGGTCACCGACGTGATGGAAGAGGACCAGTTGCAGAGATTGGCGGATGCAGCCATGAACGAGTTGGGCCGGATCGATATGCTGGTCAACAACGCCGGTGGTTTCCCGCCCCGCCCCGCGTTGCAGACCTCGCGGCGCACCTTTGAGCAGGCTTTCAGTTTTAATGTGGGTACCGCGTACGCCATGTCGATTATTTGTACGCCGCTGATGGTGGAGTCCGCCGGAGGCGGCTCCATTGTGAACATATCTTCGGTGGCGGGTGAAAAACCCACACCCTGTTTCTCTGCCTATGGCACTGCCAAGGGGGCGTTGTCCCTGCTGACCCGGGAGCTGGCGCAGGAGTTTGCGCCCAAAGTGCGGGTTAATGCGATTGCAGTGGGCTCAACCAGAACTGACGCGCTGAACACGGTACTGACCGATGAGATCGAGCAGACCATGGTGGAATTGACCCCGATGGGTCGGTTGGGGGAGGTTGAGGATATTGCGCTGGGCGCGCTGTATCTCGCCTCGCCGGCGGCGAGCTATGTCACCGGAGCTATTCTGGCGATTAACGGCGGCCTGGAGCGACTCAATATGCAGATGCCGCGGGCTTTCGGCGGGATGGGCTAAGAGCGTATAAATGTTGCTATATTGCCGTTAAAAAACAGTAAAAGCGGCAATTATGTTGGCCAAAATTGACCACTGAAAATTGCTCAGGACGCTATCTTGTGCCTTGCTGATGCATTATGCTTTCACTGTAAACATGGCGTTTCGAGGGTTAAATCAGTGCTGAAAAAAAGGCGGCTCAAGCAGCTGGAGCGCCAGCTGGATAGCGCAGAGAGCTTGGCAGAATGGCGTGAAGCGGCCCGCGAACACGATGAAATCAGCGGGATGCAACGCTGGCGGGAAGTGGACCAGACCCCGCTGTACGACTACAACTCCATTCGCCGACGGCTGGATCGCTTGCGCTCCCTGCGCGCCCGTCACGACGATGTGGGATTGTTGTTTACCCTTAACGAGGGTATCCACGGCAATATGGGCGGCATGGGCAGCAACAAGCTGCACCATAAGGCCCGGGCCGGCACCAAAAAGTTGATTGAAGATTACGTTGATGAAATCGTCCACGCCCTGAATCACCTGGCCGAACTGGAATCTGAACAGATCAGCCTGGCGGAGAAACTGGATTTCTTCTACCGCGCCAATCATTGTTACGGCCGTTCTGCGCTGATGCTCAGCGGCGGCGGCGTACTCGGTTTTTATCACCTCGGCGTGGTCAAGCCCTTGTTGAACGCTGGCCTGCTACCGCGTGTGATTTCCGGCTCCAGTGCCGGAAGTATGGTGGCCGGTGTACTGGGCACGCACACGGACGCCGAACTGGAGAAATTCTACGATCCCAGTCAGGTTCATTTTGAGGCGCGAAGTGAAGCCACTGTGTTCGACCGCATGTTTTTTGGTAAGAACGCCAGCATTGACGTGCACGACTTGCAGGGTATTATCGAGCGCTTGATCCCCGATATGACCTTCCAGGAGGCCTACCAAAAAACCGGCCGCCAGATCAGTATTTCCGTCGCTCCCGCGGAGCCGCAGCAAACCTCCCGGCTCCTGAATGCGATTGCATCCCCCAACGTCTACATTCGCTCCGCAGTGATGGCGTCCTGTGCGGTGCCCGGTGTGTTTCCGCCGGTAATTTTAAGTGCCAAGAATGTACACGGGGATCCGCAACCCTATCTACCCTCGCGCAAGTGGGTGGATGGTTCCATCAGTGACGATCTGCCCGCCAAACGGCTGGGGCGCCTGTACAGCACCAATCACACTATTGTCAGTATGG
>JAPUKZ010000264.1 GCA_027295405.1 Gammaproteobacteria bacterium | reverse complement strand
GTAGCCGATGCGGTCCTTGATCGAGCCGCCGGGATTCATGAATTCAAGTTTCGCATACACCTCAGCAGCGACGCTGCTGCACACGTGGTTGAGTCTGACGATAGGCGTATTACCTATGGCGCCGAGTATGTTTTGAAAAATCATAGCGAGTGAATATGGACCAATACCCATTATTGCGCAAGCGAGGGGTAGTGCGAGGGGTAATTCTCAGTTGCAGGCTGTTGCGCTTCCTGAACCCAATGCAGGACCTCCACCGGCTCCCGTGGCTTGCCGGCTGGGCTTTCCAGGCTCTCTAGTTTGGTAAACCCACCGTGGCCGCGTTATCTCCAGTGGAGTTGCTCGGTCGTTGATCAGTGATTTTTTTCACTGGTCTCTAACGGATTACTTCTGCGGGCTGACATTCACGCCTTCTTTAATTTGGGCCTGATAAGGGTCAATGGGAGTGACTACACGGTGGTGCTACACTCCACGCTGCAGCAGTTTAACAGTCGACCCATAGGCAAAAAAACATGGCGAAACCACCAGCGACAGGGAACCCGTTCATTCTCAGCGAAATGTCGGGGAGCGTCTGTTGGCTCACCCTCAATCGACCACAGCAGCGCAATCCCTTGTCCAGCGACATGATTGCCGCCATCAGCCAGGGGATTAGTGCCGCCAGTGATGACCCACAGGTACGGGTGATCGTCCTGGCTGGGTCTGGCCCGGTATTTTCCGCAGGGCACGATCTGGGGGAAATGAGCGAACCTCGCCCGGATAGTGATATCAGTCGTGAGGAATACCTGCGGGGTATCCTCAACCGCTGTAGCGAGATGATGCTCGCTATCATGCACTGCCCCAAGGCAGTTATAGCCTGTGTGCAAGGTACGGCGACGGCGGCCGGTTGCCAACTGGTTTCCGCCTGTGACCTGGCCATGGCGGGTGAGGAGGTCCACTTCTGTACTCCGGGAGTCAATATGGGCAGCTTCTGTACCACGCCATTAGTCGGCATCGGGCGCAACATGCACCGAAAGCACGCCATGGAGTTAGCCCTTACCGGCGATATGATTTCGGCTAGTGATGCGGTGCGCATGGGTCTTATAAATCGCGCCGTACCGCCTGGGGAACTGCACCCTGCGGTGGAACAATTGGCCCAAGGGATTGCCTCGAAATCGGTTCAGGGCATCTGCAGCGGCAAGCAGGCCTTCTATCGACAGATAGACATGCCGGTGGAGAACGCATTCCGCTACGCAACTGAGGAAATGATCAAGGCCCTCATGGGTTCTGACTCAGAGGAGGGTATGCGGGCTTTCTTTGAAAAGAGAGAGCCCCAATGGGGCGATGTCTGAGTTGGTACACTGTGGGAATACACTGTGGGAATCGCTGAATCCATGCCAATAACTTCAGACCGGGAGATCGCCAGGTTGCTGGCGACAACGCGAACCATCGCATTAGTTGGTGCTAGCGCCAGACCTCTGCGCCCAAGCCACCGGGTACTCGAGTTTTTGGTGCAGGCGGGCTATGAGATCTATCCTATCAACCCGGGTCTTGTCGGCGCTGAAATTTGTGGCCGAGCTGTCTACGCCAGTTTGTCAGATGTCCCAACGCCAATAGATATGGTTGATGTATTTCGTCAGCCACGCTATCTGGTGGAAATTGTTGAACAGGCAATAAGGTCCGGGGCCAAGGCCATCTGGAGCCAATTGGGCGTGGTGGACGGGCGGGCCGCGGCACTGGCCGAGGCGGCGGGTCTCGAGGTGGTGATGGATCGCTGCCCGGCGATCGAACTACCGAAACTGCGGGCTGCCGGGCTGCTCTAAGAGCATTAGTTCATCTATTGATCGCCGCAAAATCGGGCAGCGACAGGGCTCATTAAAAGGCACTCAGCGGCGTGCCGCTAATGGAGAAATGCGCTGGTTCCTGTTCCCCGCGCTATGATGGCGCTCTGCAAACAAGCGGGTACCGCCGGGAATCACCATGCCGAGAATTTATTCTGTCATCGCAGCTCTGCTATTTCTGGGATCGTCTTCATGGCTTGGCGGCGCCGAGGCTAGCCTGGACGGCAGTCGCGACTACCACTCCTATGCCAACCCCGGGGAGGTCCGGGTTACCCATCTCGACCTCAACCTGACCGTGAATTTCGACAAACACCAGCTGATAGGCAGTGTGGTGCACCAACTCGAGCGCCAGCCCGGCAGCAGCAAGCTGGTGCTGGATACTCGGGATCTGCAGATCGCCTCGGTGGAGCAGGGCCATGAGGGCAGTTGGACCAGTGCCGAGTACCAGATGGGGCAGCCGCATGCGGCCCTGGGTACACCGATGACCATTACCTTGAATAGTGATGCCAGTGCGGTTCGCATCAATTACGCCAGTGATCCCGGCGCCAGCGGCCTGGACTGGCTGGCCCCCGAGCAGACCACCGGCAAGCAGAATCCCTTTCTTTATACTCAGGCCCAGGCCATTCACGCGCGCAGCTTTATTCCCCTGCAGGATTCCCCGGCGGTGCGGGTCACCTATGGGGCGACCATCTACACGCCGCAGCACATGCGCGCGGTGATGAGTGCCGCCAACAATCCCAATGCCCCCAAAAACGGGGTTTACAGCTTCCATATGCCGCAACCGATTCCGTCCTACCTGATTGCGCTGGCGGTGGGTGATCTGGAATTTCAAGCCATGGGTGAGCGCACCGGAATCTACGCGGAAAACGCGATCCTGGCGGCGGCGGTGAAGGAATTTGAAGATACCGAGTCCATGCTGGAAGCGGTTGAGCGGCGCTATGGTGACTACGCCTGGGACCGTTACGACCTGCTGATCCTGCCCCCCAGCTTTCCCTGGGGGGGGATGGAAAATCCGCGCCTGTCGTTTATTACCCCGACTGTGATTGCCGGAGACAAGAGCCTGGTTTCCCTGATTGCCCACGAACTGGCCCACTCCTGGTCGGGCAATACAGTGACCAATGCCACCTGGCGTGACATGTGGCTGAACGAGGGGTTCACCACCTATCTCACCTACCGCATCATGGAAGATGTGTACGGGGTAGACCGCAGCAATATGGAGCGGGTGCTGGGCTACCAGGCTTTGCAGCGGGACATCGCCGCGAAAGACCCGGCTGATCAGCGCTTGAATCCGGATCTGCGCGGCAGGGACCCGGACGATGGCTTTAGTGATATTCCCTATGAAAAGGGCGCCCTGCTGGTCACGGAAATGGAGCTGGCGGTGGGGCGCAAGGAATTTGACGAATTCCTGCGCCAGTACTTTGCCCACTTTGCTTTCCAGAGCATCACCACCCAGGACTTCCTCGATTACATTGAGGCCACCCTGGTGCGTGAGCATCCGCAGAAACTCAGCATGGCGCGGCTGGCGCAGTGGATAGAGAAGCCCGGCATCCCGGCAGGAGCACCGGTGCCGGAATCCGATGTATTTACCGCCATCGACAAGGTGCGCGCGGCCTGGTTGGGGGCAGAGATCGCGGCGGATGATATCCAGACCCGGAGCTGGACCGTGCACGAGTGGCGCTATTTTCTCAACAATCTGCCACAACGCCTGTCCAGCTCGCGCCTGCTGGACCTGGATCACGCCTTTACCCTGACCGAATCAAGCAATAGCGAAATCCTGCACAGCTGGTTGTTGATCGCGATACGCAATGACTACCAACGCGCCTGGCCAGCGCTGGAGGAGTACCTGACCAGTATTGGCCGGCGCAAACTGATCGTGCCGTTGTATAAGGCCCTGCTGGAAACCGACAAGGGTACCGCCACGGCAATCTCTGTGTACGCCAAAGCCGGTTCCGGGTATCACGTGGTGGCGCGCAATACGATCAGTAAATTGTTCAAACAATAGCGTTATTCGCACTACAAAGGCGGGTTTTCTGGCGGGATTGGGCAGGCTCTTCTATAGTGAAGTGTACCCTTCAATCGAGAGAGGAATTCGCCATGTTATACGCCAGACCGGGTACTGCCGACGCCCTATTCAGTTTCGAGGATCGCTACGAGAATTTCATCGGTGGGGAGTGGGTGGCCCCGCTGGAGGGGGGGTATTTCAATAACATCACCCCGGTCACCGGTGAGGAATATTGTGAAATTCCGCGCTCGACCCCGGCGGACCTGAAGATTGCCCTGGACGCGGCCCACGGCGCCGCCGACGACTGGGGCAAAACCCCGCCAGCCGAGCGCTCCAATGTGTTGCTGCGCGTAGCCGACCGCATTGAAGCAAACCTGGAAACCCTGGCCTATGTCGAGACCTGGGACAACGGCAAGGGCATTCGTGAAACCCTGAATGCGGACATTCCCCTGCTGGTGGATCATTTCCGCTACTTCGCCGGCTGCCTGCGCGCCCAGGAAGGAACCGCCACCGATATGGACGGCAGCACTGTGTCTTATCATTTCCATGAACCACTGGGTGTGGTGGGCCAGATTATCCCCTGGAATTTCCCGCTGCTGATGGCGGGCTGGAAACTGGCGCCGGCGCTGGCAGCCGGCAACTGTGTGGTGCTGAAACCGGCGGAACAAACGCCGGTCTCGATACTGGTGTTGTTGGAGATGATCAAGGATCTGCTGCCGCCGGGCGTCCTCAATGTGCTTAACGGCTACGGCAATGAAATCGGGCAGGCCCTGGCCAGTAGTGATCGCATCGCCAAGATCGCTTTCACCGGTTCCACCGCGGTGGGCCACATCATTCTCGCCAACGCCGCCAAAAACCTGATTCCCTCCACGGTAGAACTGGGCGGCAAGTCTCCGAACATCTTTTTCGAGGATGTGATGGACCAGGAGGATGATTTTGTCAGCAAATGTGTGGAGGGGCTGCTGCTGGGGTTCTTCAATCAGGGCGAGGTGTGCACCTGTCCCTCTCGCGCGCTGGTGCAGGAGAGCATCTACGATGCCTTTATAGCGAAAGTACTGGAGCGCGCGCGGAATATTAAACAGGGTGACCCACTGGATACCGAGACCATGATTGGCGCCCAGGCCTCACTGGAGCAGTTCAACAAGATTATGGAGTACATGGAAATCGCCCGGGCTGATGGTGCCGAGTTCCTGTTGGGCGGCGAAAAAGCCGTGGTTGGCAGTGATCTGACTGGTGGCTATTACGTGCAGCCCACCTTGCTCAAGGGCACCAATGA
>JAPUKZ010000263.1 GCA_027295405.1 Gammaproteobacteria bacterium | reverse complement strand
CGCAGGGTATTGTCCAGCCAGGTAGACTTGATGCCGAACTCCAGGTTTTCCACGTTGGCAGGATCAAAGGCGGGATCGTTATTGCGGTCACTGGCGCTGTTGAAGCCGCCGGCTTTATAACCCTCCGCCCAGCTGGCATAGAGCAAGATGTCATCGGTGACGGCCCAGTCCACCACCAGGCGCGGGGTGGTTTCGTCCCACTTGTCGCCCTGCTTGACCACCCCGATCACAGTGCCCTCGGGGTCGTAGTTCCCGTCTGCGTCAACAAAGGTGGGCGTGAACGCAAAATGCATGCCGAAGTCGTTCACCAATACCAGGCGGCTGAAATCCTTTTCATCCTCGGTGTAGCGCACCCCCGCTGTTACCGACAGGGTTTCGGTAACGTCGAAGGTAAAGTCGGCGAATACCGCCCAGGAGCCAGGAGGTATAGTCGCCCTCAACATTGATATACTCCGAATAGTCGGCTGCCAGCAATGCCTCAGCGCCGGTGTTATAGATTCGATCCAGATCCGGAAACGCTACCGCCCAGGCAATTTCGTAACCAAATCCAGGTTCTACCAAACCGTAGGGGATACCCACTTCCCGTTCCACCACCAATCTGTCCACAGCGATGGGATTGAGGATGATGCCGCTGGTTTGCTTGGCGGTTTCCTCATGGTAGCTGCCACCCACGGTCCAGATGACCTGCTCACCCCAATCGCCGTTGAAGCGGAATTCCTGGCTCCACTGCTCATTGTCTTCAGCATTGAAGTCATTGAATTCGAACTCCGGGTCTATCCAGCCATCCTGGTTTTCCGGGTTTTCCGTCTCGTACTCCCGGTAAGAGGTGATAGAGGTAAACGTCGCACCCGCCATCTCATAGGTCAGGTGCAAGGAAGTCCCGAACAACTCCCGGGTTTCATCGAGGCGTCGATTGGTTGTGGTCTCATCGAAATCTGCCCCGCCGCCCTGTCCGGGACCATAAATGGCACTGGTCACGGCCTTGGAATCCTGGTCGATCTCGTCATAGTCGAGTCGCCAAATCACATCCAGGTTTTTCGAGGGCTGCCAGCGCAACGCCGAGGTCAGGGACCAGTTCTTCTGGTACTGGTGATCCTCGCCGGTGAAGTTGTTGTCAACATAGCCGTCGCGCTCGTTGTACAGAGCACCCGTTCGCCAGAACAACTGATCGGTGATGGGCAGGTTGTAAACACCCTCGACGTGAACGCGGTCGTATTCACCCGCGGTCGCTCTGACCCAACCCTCGTGGTTATCATTGGGCTTGTTGGTTATGTACTGGATGGCGCCCGCCGCCGCATTGCGACCAAACAGGGTGCCCTGAGGGCCATTCAGGATCTCAATACGCTCAATATCATTGAAAGCGACCTTGGAACCGCCGGAACGGCCGATATACACCCCATCCATGTACACACCCACCGCCGGGTCAGCGCCGACACCGAAGTCACTGGTACCGATACCGCGTATTTTATAGGTGGGCTGATTGGAACCCCGGGGAATTTCCACATTGGGGGTGAAGTAGTCCAGATCACCGATATCCCGGGCCGCCAGCTGATCAATGCGCTGCGTGGAAAAGACCTGGACCGCTATCGGCACATCTTGCAAGCCCTGCTCCCGTTTCTGGGCGGTCACGATGACCTCTTCCAATACCGCCTGGGCAGTGGCCAGCTGGCTGCAGCAGACGCTAACCAGCAGTACTGTGCAGTGTTTTAATCTCAATGTTTTCTCCCTGTAGATCCGGTAATCCCCGGATTCTTTTGGCGTGGTCACACCTGCGTATAACCCTCTTTGAAAAGGCTGCGATAGTACCATTTTCATGGCTGATTCGCGTGTTCTCAGCCGCACTCCAACGACTCTCAACCACACTCCAGCTACTCTCAATCACACTCCAAAAAAAGGGGCTCGCCCTCCGCTTGCAGCACGGTCAGCTCCTTGTTGCGAGCGTTATTCACCTGCCGCGATATCGCTTGCACTGTCAGTGCCTGTTTCAAGCGCGGCTCAAATAGCGGGTCACCCGCACTCAACTCGGTCCCACAATCCAGCCAGCGTTGCTGCTCCACCGCTGTCAGCACCACTGGCATGCGCTTGTGCACTTGTGCAAATTGCGGCGCGGCCGCAGTGGTCACCAGCGCGCAGGATTCAATAGTTTCACCCTTCCCTTGCCAGCGGTCCCATACCGCCGCCAGCGCCAGTGCTTCTCCCCGTGCCGCAATCAGGTAGGGCTGGCGCGCGCCCTCCTCATTGCGCCATTCGATAAATGACGACACCGGCACCACCCCCCGGCGCTGCTTGAAGGGCACAGCGTAGGCCCGGCTGGTGGCAATGCTTTCGCAACGGGCATTGAACATGGCGTACTTCTGGTCTACCTGCCTGGCCCAGCTCGGGGTCAACCACCAACGTACCTGGACCAGCTGTCGATTTCCCTCCAGCTCCCGCACCATCGCTATGGTTTCCGTCGGCGCGATGTTGCACCGGCTGGGCAAACCCAGATCAATACCCAACTCCTGCAGCAGGCGCTGCAGCTCCGGATTATCTATGACATTGAATCGGCCGCACATAGGGAGCCTCTGGATAAACGCTCCAGCCGCAGTGGTAAATTGTCCATGGGTTTGGCGAAGGGAAAATGCTGGATCTTGCCGGCAAATTGATCGGGTTTGGCATAGCTGAAACGGTAATTCAACAGCAGCCGCGACAACACACACTTGTACAGCATATCGGCAAAGTGCAAACCGATGCACTTGTGCGCACCGCCGCCGAAGGGTACCCACTGGAAGTTGTGCTGCTTGTGCTCCTCCCGGGCGAAGCGGTCCGGGTCAAAGCTGTGCGGATTACTCCACCATTGCTCCATGCGATGCGTGTACAAGGGTGACACCTGCACCATGGTGTGCGGGGCCAGCACATACCCGCCCAGTTCCACTTCTTTCACCGTGCGCCGCATCAGCATCGGCACCGCCGGATTCAGGCGCAGGGTTTCCTTGAAACTGTGGTCAAGGTCGGACACCGCAGTGGCCAGATCATCGTACTCCAGGTGCGGTTTTTTCAGGCCGCGGACCTGTTCCCGCAGTCGCTCCTGCCAGGCTGGGTCATTGGCCAGGTAATGGACGGACATGCTCAGGGTGCTGGTGGTGGTATCGTGCGCCGCCAGCAGCAGGAAGATCAGGTGGGCGCCGACGACCTCGTCGCTGAAATAGTCCCCGTCCTCGGTTCTCTCATTGGCTAACAGGGTGGCCATATCGTTGCCGCTGGCACCACGGCGCTGCGGCACCAGACCGACGAAGAACTTCTCCAGGCCGCGGCGCCCGTTCATACCCTTGCGGTACAACAGGCCGGGCCAGTCCTTGCGAATCAGCGACAGCACACCGGCGTTCATGTCCAAAAAATCCTGGTTGAGTGCGGCGGTTGCCGGCCCCCCCAGGTCCATACCGAGAAACACCCTGGCGCCAACATCCAGCAGCAGGGTCTTGATGTTGGGGTAGAAATGGAAGTCTTCTTGCTCACCCCATTTCGTAATCTGCTCATCAATGATCGGGTGCATCAGTTCTACGTATGTGCGCATCGCATCGGTCTTGAACGCGGTTTGCATGATACGGCGGTGGAACTTGTGCTCGGCGAAATCCTTCATCAGCAAGCCGCCCGCAAAGAAATCACCCAGCGGCGCGTTGTAGCCCATGCGTGCCGAGAAGCTCTGCTCCCGATCCAGCATCAGTTGCTGGATGTACTCCGGGCCCAGCGCCACCACAAACCTCTGGAACGTCATATTGGTCTTGGAGACGGGGCCGTGTTTCTGATAGCGCGCATCCAGCACCTTGAACGGGTCCATCACAAAACTGAAGGTCTCCCCGATCAGGGGCAGGCCATAGCTACCGGGGATATGGGACAAGTCCCGGTGGTCCTTGATGCGGGCATAGTCGGGCAGGGCGAAGTCCATGAATCCTCCAGAGCGGAACACTACTGACTAATAGGTGTTAGCTTAGCGCTGGAAGTCTATAGGATCAATAGGTGTGGTGGTCCCCTCCGCTGACCCCTGCTACCGGGATCACCGAGCCCAGAGAAGACACTGATCAACTACAGTACGCCTCCCCAGCAGCAATACGCTGCCCGAGGTCGGCCAACTGGCGGGCGCTGCCCCCCAGCATCAACTCGTTGTGTCGCGCCCACAGGCAAAATCGCCAGAGTGGGTAATCGCGATCTATGCCGGTACCCCCGTGCAGGTGCTGTGAGGCGTAGCTGACCCGGTGCCCCACATCCCCGGCCCAGACCTTGGCTATCTGCACCTCGGTGGTGGCCTCGCTTTCACTGTCCAGCAAACTCACCGCCTGGTACACATTCAAGCGTAAACATTCAACATCGATAAAGCAGTTGGCGGCCCGGTGTCCCACCGCCTGGAAGGTGGCGATCGCTACCCCGAATTGCTTGCGTTCAGAGGTGTAGGAGGCCGTCATGCGCATGGATTGATCGCTGACGCCCAGCTGGTGGGCGCACAGTGCCGCGGTAGTGCGTTCGGTCAGCCAGGCCATCACCTCAGCACCCTCGGCCGGTTCTGCCAGCACATCTGCGGCTGCCACCAGAACCTCATCCAGACGTACCTCATACTGGGGTTCGAAGGTGGTGTACTGCATTTCCTGAATGGAGACTCCTGCGGCCGCGGGGTCCAGTAGCACGACAATGACGCCGACTTCATAGCGCGCCGCCAGCAGGATACGATCTGCCGAGCGCGCGAAAGGCACACAGGTTTTTACCCCGCTAAGGCGGTAGTTATCGCCTTCTACCGTGACCGTGGTGCGAACCGGGTTTTCGGGTTTCTCTCCCCCCGGCTCCAGCAACGCTGCGGTGAGCAGGGTGCTGCCATTTGCTACACCCGGCAACCACTGTTCCTTTTGTTTCGTTGTGCCAAAACGCTGGATTGGCAATGCCGCCGATACCAGCGAGGGAATCGCCGGGACCGGCGCAATACTGCGACCCAGTTCCTCCACAAACAGGGCCAACTCGGTAAAACCAAATCCCATACCGCCGTAGGTCTCATCCATCGCTACACCCAGCAGACCAGCTTCGGCCAACTGCCGCCACAAGTCGCGATCGAAGCGCTCAGCCTTGAACTCGTCAAAGCTCGCCAGTTTCTCCGGCGTGACTTGTTCCGACAGTATCTGTCGCGCCAGCGCTTGTACTTCACCTTGTTGTTCCGAAAAACCAAAGTCCATAGTTTCGCCCTCCCCTAGCGACTGGCCCGGGGCATCCACAGCCCCGCGGCGGAAATAATGTCGCGTTGAATTTCGTTGGTGCCACCACCGAAGGTAATGATGGAAGCGGTGCGGTACAGTCGCTCCAGGCGCCCGGATAATACCTGCCCGGACTCGGACTCGGACTTGACCAGGGATGCCTGTCCCAGTATTTCGCCCAGCAGGCGATAGGCCTCGATAAAAAACTCGGAGCCGTAAACCTTGGCGGCGGAGGCATCTGCCATGTTCAGGGTCCCTTCGGTCATGGCCCAGGCTTGCTTGTAACACACCAACTTGAGCGCCTCGATGCCAGTGCGCACCCGTGCCAGGTTCATCTGCACCCAGGGCTGGTTGATCACGGTGCCACCGCTGGCCAATTCGGTTTCACGGGCCCAGTCCACCACCTTGTTGAACAGCGCCGAGGTGGGCCCGACGTTCACCAGACTCAGGCGCTCCCGATTGAGCTGGCCGGTAATCAGCTTCCAGCCACCGTTCAGTTCCCCCACCAGGTGTTTGTCACTGACCCGAATGTTGTCGTAATAGGTGGTGTTGGTGCGCACACCGCCCAGTGTGTTCACCGGGCTGCAACTCCAGCCAGGAGCATCGTTGGGCACCAGGAACAGGGAGATACCCTGGTGTTTCTTCGGCGCATCCGGGTCGGTGCGTACCGCCAGCCAGGTGTAATCACAGAAATGGGCGAGGCTGGTCCACATCTTCTGGCCGTTGATCACCCACTCATCGCCATCCTTGACCGCGGTGGTTGTGAGGGCGGCCAGATCAGTACCGGCACCGGCTTCGGAATAGCCGATAGAAATCAGCAAATCACCGTTGAGGATTTTAGGGACCAGCTCCGACTTCTGCCAGTCGTTGCCATGTTCCGCCAACTGCGGACCCACTGACTCGGTGGTGAGAAACGGAAACGGGTAACCCGCCCGCATGATCTCTTCGACAAAAATGAACTGCTCGATCGGGGACATGCCCTTGCCACCCAGTTCCTCCGGCCAACCCAGGCCAATCCAGCCATCACGGCCCATCTGGCGCAGGGCGTCCCGCCACAGCGGCCCGCCCCCTTCGCCCATGTCCCGGGCACATTCGGCGGATAACTCCGGGGTCATCAACTTGCCAAAATATGCACGCAACTGTTCCCGCAATTCGATCTGCTGCGGGGTAAATTCAACCTTCATGCGGCGACCTCCAGGTCAGTTCTCCATAGTGAGAGCACCATCTTACGTGGCCCCGGTCTGCGCTCAATAGTCAAAGGTGTCATTCGGCACTGACAAAATTGATCAGGAAGCCTGCGCGGGCTGCGCGCCCCGGCCGACCTGCGCGGCCCGACCTGCGTGGTTCCCACGGTCTGCGAAAGTGTACCGGGGGGCGCATCTTCTGCCCGTCAGTTGCCGCGAACCGGGGCGGGTAGTATTCTGGCGGCCGCTTTTCACGGAGATTCCCCGCTATGAGCGCCAAACCACTGGCGCCGGCCATCGACGGCTGGCACACCATGGACATGCACCAACCGCATCTGATCGGCACCCGCTGCATCGATTGCGGCACCTATTTTTTCCCCAAGCAGTCCAGCTATTGCAGGAACCCGGCCTGCGACAGCACCGACTTTGAGGAGGTTGAACTCAGCCGCACCGGCACCATCTGGAGCTATACCAATGCTTGCTACAAACCGCCGGAACCGTTTGTGGCCGCGGACCCGTTTGAACCCTACGCCATCGCGGCGGTGCAGCTGGAACAGGAGCAAATGGTGGTGCTGGGGCAAGTGGTTGCAGGCGTCGGGGTAGAGGACCTGAAAGTGGGTATGCCCATGGAACTGGTGCTGGAGACCCTGTACGAGGACGAGGAAGACACCAAAGTCACCTGGAAATGGAAGCCCCGATCGGCGTCCGGTGCGAAATAAAGGAACACTGATATGTCACAAGAAATAGCAATTCTGGGCGCCGGCATGCACCCCTGGGGCAAGTGGGGCAAGTACTTTGTGGAGTACGGCGTCGCCGCTGCCCGCGAGGCCCTGGCCGACTCCGGTGTGCCCTGGCAGGATGTCAGGTTTGTATCCGGCGCCGCCACCATTCGCTGCGGCTATCCGGGCTACGTCGCCGGCGCCACCTTCGCCCAGGCCCTGGGCTGGCAGGGAGCGGAAGTAAATACCTCCTATGCCGCCTGTGCTTCCGGTTCCCAGGCACTGGCCGCCGCTCGCACCAAGATACTCTCCGGCGCCTGTGATGTGGCCCTGGTAGTAGGTGCTGATACAACCCCCAAGGGTTTTCTGGCCCCAGCCAAAGGCTACCGCCCGGAAGACCCGGATTGGGTGCGCTTCTATTTAGGCGTCACCAATCCCACGTACTTCGGCCTGTATGCGCGCCGACGCATGGATCTGTACGGTGATACCCTGGAGGATTTCGCCGCCGTTAAGGTCAAAAACGCCGCCATCGGCAGCAAGAATCCCCGCGCTCGTTACCAGAAGTGCTTTACCACCGAAGAGGTGGCGGCATCCGCCATGGTGGCCGATCCCCTGCGACTGATGGATATTTGCGCGACCAGTGATGGCGGGGCCGCCCTGATTGTTTCCAGTGTCGAATATGCGAAGAAGATTGGTAAGGGGGATGCACCCCGGATTGCGGCCATCTCCACCGTCACCCCCACCTTCGCCAGCGGTGTGGTGGAAATGCCCGATATCGCCACTGATTCCGCGGCGGCGGCAGGCATTGAGGCCAGCAGTTATCGCTCTTCTATACCCCTCAAGGCCTATGAAGAAGCGGGCATAGGGCCAGAGGATATCAGCCTGGCCGAGGTCTACGACCTGTCCACCGCGCTGGAACTGGACTGGATAGAAGACCTGCGCTTGGCACCCCGGGGCGAAGCGGCACAATTATTGCGCAATGGTGATACCTCTGTCGGCGGCAAAATACCTGTCAATGCCTCCGGCGGGCTGGCCTGCTTCGGCGAAGCAGTGCCCGCGCAAGCGCTGTCGCAGGTCTGTGAATTGACCTGGCAGTTGCGTGGCCAGGCCGGTGAGCGACAGGTGGAAGGCGCCAGGGTCGGCATTACCGCCAACCAGGGGCTGTTCGGGCACGGTTCTTCGGTGATTGTGAAGAGGTAAGCAAAGGAGCAAAGCGCCAACATCGCCGGGGCGACCCCGGGTAAGGTGTTTCTGGCGGTGTTGCCCTTTCGGATGACCACTGCGACGGTGTTGCTATTGCTCAGTTGGCAACCGCGGTTGATCACCCTGTTATTGCGCTAGGGGAACACACCGTTACTCCGCCAAGGAAATACCGAGCGCACCCAGTTTAGCCGCCATGTCCTGAGCAGAGGTCGCCGGTTTCACATCTTTGTCGATTTCCAGAATCCTGCCGTCTGCGCCAATATAAAAGGTATGGCGCTTGGCCCAACCGCCCATGCTCAATACGCCGTAGGCTTTGGCGGTCGCCTTGCTCGGGTCGCTGAGCAAGGGAAAGTCCGCCTTTTGTTCTGCGGCGAATCCTTTGTTCTCCTCCAGCTCATCAACGCTGATCATGAAGTAACTGACCTGGTACTTGCGCAGTAGATGGCCATTCTCCGCCAGGGATTTGCACTCGATGGTGCAGCCCTTGGTATAAGCCCGTGGAAACCAGGCCAATACCACCGCCTCTCTGCCGCGAAAGTCCGACAGTTGATAGGTCTTGCCATCGGTTGCCTGCAGGGAAAATTCGGGCGCCAGCTCACCAACGTTCAGGGAATCGCCCCAGGCAGGAGTGGTCGTAATAAAGGCTGTTATCAGAAGGAATTTGCGTATGAATGGCTTCATCGAGTACTCCGGTGTCGACGGCGGTTGGAGAAATGGCGCTGTCCAATTAAAACACATTCTGCGATTCATAGATCGGAACTTGATCATTGATCTCTCGTACACGCTGCTGATTGCTGTCGTGCGCAAGGCATGAATCTGGTCACCAATCGGCAAAGTTTCTTCCACTGTACTATCCTTAAAAGGCTGTAGACCCAATTCGCCCATCATTGCAGTGAGAGTGTAAGAATATTCTTGTTTTATGAGAAACAACTGCTTTTTGTTCATTGACATTCGCATGTGAACCCAGGAGCGCACCATGGCTATCAAAAGTATCGCCACCCGACCCCTCACCCGCACCCTCGCCGCCTTCGGCCTGGCCATCACCGCCACCACCGCGGCACCCCTGCTTCACGCCCAGGGCCTCGAAGAGGTGATCGTGACGGCGACCAAACGCGCCGTCGGCTTGCAAGATGTGCCGATTGCCATCTCCGTGATGAGCGGACAGAAGATTCAGGAGCAGGGCATAACAGAACTCGAAGACCTGGCCCTGTTCATGCCCAATGTCCATATTGCCGAGGGGGGGGCCGGTACCCAGTTATTTATCCGCGGGGTCGGATCCGGCATCAACTACGGTTTCGAGCAGTCCGTCGGAACGTTTATTGACGGTGTGTATTACGGTCGCGGCCGCAGCGCCCGCGCCGCCTTTCTCGATCTGGAACGGGTAGAGGTCCTCAAAGGACCACAGTCCACCCTGTTCGGGAAAAACACGATTGCTGGCGCCATCAACATCACCACCGCCAAGCCCAGCGATGAGTTCGAGGGCTATATTGATGCCAGCTATGAAACGGAACTGGAAGGTTACGGCGTGACCGGCATGGTCAGCGGCCCCATTACCGATACCCTGCGTGGACGATTGGTAGCCAAGATCTATGAAGACGATGGCTACGTGGAGAATACCTTTACCGGCCTAGATGGTCCCCAGGACGAAACTTCCGTCATTCGCGGCAGCCTGGAGTGGGACGCCACCGACAACCTGACCATTGCCTTTAAGGCCGAACATGGCGAATTTGATGTGGCGGGTCGCCAGGACCTGATCTCCGAGGCCTCCGCTGCTGCCACCGCCCTGTACCGGGTGGAAGATCCGAATTTCAACGCCGCTTTCGGCTTCGACAAATCCTCGGCGGATATTGACTCCCCGTTCACCAACCCACAATTCGATGATACGGAATCCGATGCCTACGTGCTCACGCTCGACTATCAACTGGGCGAACACACGCTGCGCTCGATTACCGCCTACACGGAATATGAATTCAGCAATGAGCTGGACTCCGATTACGGGCCGCTGCAATTTCTGTCCCGCGGACGCACCGAGGAACACGACCAGTTCAGTCAGGAGTTCCTGCTGACCTCCCCCGTGGGTGGTACCGTGGAATACCTGGCGGGCCTGTATTACCAGGATGAGGAGTTGTCTAATGAACGCTTTACCCATGTCTTCTTCTCGCAGGTGCCCGCTGTTGAAGCGGCGGTTCTGGGCCTGATAGCGGCTGGGGGCCTGGTGCTCCCGCCCGGTGCCCTGGATGGCACCGGGCACAACAGATTTGAGCAGGATAGCGAGACCTGGTCTGCCTTTGTCGAGCTGACCTTCATTGTAACCGATACTTTCCGGATCGTGACCGGCCTCCGCTATTCCGAAGACGAAAAGGACATGTACAAGAAGGGGTTAACATCCAGGATTTTTGAGCTGGACCCGGACCCGCTGCTCAGCTTCCTGTATAGCGACGCGGTGCTTTCACTGGGCAACCCCCATGAATTTACCGAGGACACCCCCGGGCTGGACACGAACCGACAGGAAGAACACACGACGGGCAATATCAACCTGCAGTACGACGTGACCGACGAGGCTATGGTCTACCTGAATGTGTCCAACGGCTACAAGGGCGGAGGCTATGACGAGGATAATTCCCTCGGTAACGTCGACACACAGGAGTACGATGACGAGGAAGTCGATTCCGTGGAACTGGGCGCCAAAATGGAAGTGTGGGATGGGCGCGCGCGCATTAACATAGCCGCCTTCTACAGCGAGTTCGACAACCTGCAAGTGAGCACCTTTGACGGCAACTGCTGCTTCAACGTCGGCAACGCGGCGACCTCCGAGGTCAAGGGTATTGAGACGGACTGGACCATCGCCGCCACCGATGCAATCACCCTGACGGGTGCTCTGGCCTATCTGGATGCCACCTACGACGGTTTCACAGACGCTGCCTGCAACGTCAGCCAGGTTGTCGACGGCAGCTGTGCGGCTAACGGCGGTGTTCAGGATCTGTCGGGGCAACCCCTGCAGTTTGCGCCGGACTGGTCTGCCAACCTGGGTGCGCAGTACTACACCAACCTGACTCCGGGCATAAATTTGGACATGAGCGTGGATGCCAACTACTCCGATGAAGTGGTGGTCGCCAACGACCTTGACGCCAACCTGATCCAGGATTCCTATTGGAAGTTGACCGCGCGGGTTGCCCTCAGTTCAGCCGATGGCAGCTGGCAACTGGCGGTGGTCGGCAAGAACCTGACCGATGAGGACACCTTCAGCTGGGGCAACGATGTGCCACTGGGGCCCTTCGGTTTCAACTTTACCTATTTCAAACATATCGATCCGCCGCGCACCTTTGAATTCCAGGCGCGCTACAACTTTTAATCGCTTACAGCAGAAGCTGATTGCGGGCCCGCTTGCGGGCCCGTTTTTCGTTTAAGGAAGAGGTCAGCGTCTACCGCGAAGAGTAAGGAACAAAGCTATGTTTGAAGCTGTTCGCCGCCGGGCCTTCGTTCAAAGCATTGGCGCGCTCGCCCTGGTAGGTATCCTGGATTTTGCCACCGGCACCAACCAGTTCTATCCCGACGTGGGGCTGGCGGTGCGGGACAGGATACCAGCGGTGATGGTGGGCAAGTTCGGTGGCGAGGACCTGTTGATTCCCGCCCGGACCCGCTGGTTCCACCTGCTGGGGCTACCGGTGTACCAATCCATCACCGGCCCGGAGTACCTTCTCCTGGCCGAGGACACCCTCGACAAGATCGACAGGGAACGATTTGTCACGGTCAACCGGACGTTTATAGACTTGGTCGAGCGCTTTCAGTACATTCCCAGGCGGCGCAGAGCAATGCACCTGGCTACGAGCAGCCAGCATAAGCGGCCGGCTCAGGCGCTTTGGATGCAGACAATAACGAATGGGTTGGAAGAATGATGACAGAAATAACCAGACAAGATTGTGAACTGATGGACCGAGAGGACCCACTGGCGTCATTCCGCAATGAATTCGAACTGGCCGATGGCCTTGTCTATCTGGACGGCAACTCCCTGGGAGCGATGCCAAAGGCGGCCGCCGAACGTGCCAGTGAAGTGGTGCACCAGGAGTGGGGCAAAGACCTGATCGAAAGCTGGAACAAGGCCGGCTGGTTCCAGATGCCGGAAGTGCTGGGCGACAAAATTGCGCAACTGATTGGCGCCGAACCCGGCGAGGTGGTGGTTACCGACTCCACCGGCATTAACCTCTACAAGGTGTTGTACGCGGCGCTGAGCCTGAACCGGTCGCGCGATGTGATCGTGATGGAGGGCAGCAATTTCCCCACCGACAACTACGTGGTCCAGGGGCTGGTAGAGCAGATGGGCGACCAGTACCAGCTCAAGTTTGTGGAAGAAGACGAAATTTTCGACGCGCTCAGCGATGAGGTGGCGGTGCTGTGCCTGACCCAGGTGCACTACAAGTCTGGCCGAGTACTCGATATGCAGGCGATTACCGCGGCAGCCCAGGCGCAGAGCATCGTGGTGATCTGGGACCTGTGCCACAGCGCGGGAGCCTTCGAGGTAGACCTCAACGGTTGCAATGCCGATCTGGCCATCGGCTGCACCTACAAGTATCTCAACGGCGGCCCCGGCAGTCCGGCGTTCATTTTCCTGGCCCAACGCCACCACGGCAAAGCCCTGCAGCCGCTCACTGGCTGGTGGGGGCATGCCGCCCCCTTTGCCTTTGAGCGGGACTACCGGCCGGCAGAGGGAATTCTGCAAATGCGCAGTGGTACCCAGCCCATTCTCAGCCTGGCAGTGGCGGAAGTGGGGCTGGACATGTTCCTGCGCGCCGATATGCGGCAGATTCGGGAGAAGTCCCAGCGCTTGACCAGTCTCTTTATCCAGTTGGTGGAGGGTCGCTGTGGCGAAGACGGCTTTGAGCTGGTCAGCCCTCGGGATGCGGAGGCCCGCGGCAGCCAGGTATCCTTCGACCACGAGAACGGCTACGCCATCGTACAGGCGCTGATTGCCGCGGGCGTGGTGGGCGATTTTCGCGCCCCCAGCAATATGCGATTTGGCTTTACGCCCCTCTACATTCGCTATGTAGACGTGTGGGACGCGGTCGATCGCCTCCATGAAATCATGCGCAGCGGCCTCTGGCAGGAACAGCGCTTCCACCAGCGCGGCGCTGTTACCTGATCCGTAGTTGAAAAAAGATAGTTAAGAAAAAGATAGTCGAGGGAAAGACCGTGGCAGAAGCGACTCACGAACAATGGTCCTCACGCTGGGGATTCATGCTGGCGGCGATGATGAATTCCCGTCGTGAAAATAAAAAGGAGATCGAGGGACCAGATATTCTCCTGGCAATACTCGAAGAGGAGGACTCAGTTGCGCACGCACCCTGCAGGCTAGTGGTTTGACACTT
>JAPUKZ010000262.1 GCA_027295405.1 Gammaproteobacteria bacterium | reverse complement strand
GGCACCATAACCGCCGGCCTGGATCTGCGCCAACACCTGTTCGCGTGCCACAACCTTGGCAGCCGGCGCCACCGCATCTTCAAGATCGAAAACCACCGCATCGCAGGGCAAGTCCCGGGCCTTGTCCATGGCGCGCTGGTTACTGGAAGGCATATACAAAACGGAGCGCAATAGTTGCTGGTTCATCTGGTTCATGTGTCGTCTCCACTGGCAGCGGCCTGCTGTCCCGCCTTGCGTCCGAAAAAAGTGGCGTCACCCACGGACATGCCGCTGGCGTAGCCCTTGGCGGTTCGCGGTAAACCCGCGCTGGTACGACCTGCCGCATACAAACCCGGGATCACGTCCCCCTGCGCCGTCAGCACCTCGCCGGTGGGCAGGGTTTCCAGCCCACCCAGGGTAAACATGAGATAGCCCGGTTTTTCACCCAGGGGATATTTTACTTCCTGCGGACAGTAGCTCACCAATGCATAGGGCGGTTTGTCGATGGGCTTCAACCACTGTTCCGTCTTGTGAAACAAGGGATCTTCACCCCTGCTCGCGTATTTGTTGTAGTAGGCCACCGTCGCCTGCAGAGATCCCGGCGGCAGACCAGCCTCCGTTTCCGCCTCGGCAATGCTATCGCCGGTGCCGGCGATCCGCAGGTTCTCCATGTAGTGCGACAATTCGAAATCCTCATTCTGTACCAACAGATAGATTTCGTGATTGTCCTGCAATCCCGCGTAGTGCCCCAGCCGCGCCAGGTAGGCGTCCTCATTGATAAAGCGCTGGCCATGGCCGTTCACCAGGATCCCATAGGTCAGTTTGGCCGGTGGGTAAAACGCAAAACTGAGAAAGCACTCGTTCATATTGATGGCGTTGCCACCGGCCGCCATGCCCATCTGGATGCCATCTCCCAAATCCCACTGGTTGCCGTAGGGCTCGCCAAAGGGGATGACGTGCGCGGCGTGTCGCTCAATCATCGACCGGTTCATGACAAATCCGCCCGCAGTGAGAATCACCCCGTGGCTCGCTTCAAGGTATTTTTCCTCACCATCAATTTTCGCCGCGACTCCGCGCACCCGTCCGTCACTGTCTTGCAACACGGCGACCACCCGGGCATCCGTCTGTATGATCGACCCCTCTGCCTCGACCTTCGCCATCAACGCCTGCATAAATATCTTGCCGCCCTCATCACCCTCCTTCGACGGTACATGCCCGCGTGGGACCGGCTCGGCAATCTTGTTGAAGGGATGGGCGCGTTCGTTTCCGGTAAACAGCAGCGATTCATCGGTGAAGGGTACCACCGTGCGCTCCAGAAGCACCTCGCGTTTGTAGGGTACCCCCAGGGATTCCGCCCAATCAAAATGGGCAGCGGCACCCTCTGCATACAGTCGGATTTTTTCCGGGTCGCCATGGGGACCGAAGCACTCGGTGATATAGGCGATCATGTTCTCGGTAGAGTCTTCAATTCCCAGCGCCTTGTGAATAGCGGTGCCGCCACTGCCACCCAGGTACATCTCACAGCTGGACATGGCGGTTGCCCCACCGCCGCCACTGGCCCGTTCCAGCACCAGCACATCGGCGCCGGCCCGACGGGCTTCCAGGGCTGCGGACGCTCCTGCGCCGCCGTAACCACACACCACCACCTCGGTACTCAAATAAAATTCACCGACGTCTTCAAAACGACGTAACCATGGTCTTACCGTTCCCTGTGACATGGACCTCCCTGTAGTCTCAATGTCGAATCTTATAGATTATCCCAGAATAAGCGCCATGCAAGCCACATTCAGGAGTCAGGGCAAGTCGTCTACAAATACTATGGCGGCGGTCATATGATGTACCTGAACGAGCCATCGCGCACACAACTGCTGAAGGATACGCGGGCTTTTATCCGCAGCCAGTTGGGGGAGTAAGCTGAGGCTTAGCGGTGCTACGCTCGCCAAGTTTTGGGGCCAGGTTGATTGTCTCGCGCCCTAGCGCACCCGGATCCTGGGAATGGGCTGGTCGCGACGCATGCGGTTGAGGAATTCCTCGAGAGGCGCCGGCGCCGCCACCTCGGGCGTATCCGTAGCCGGCGGATTGGCCCAAAAATCTTCCCAACTGGGCCACAGGTCATGGAAGGCACCCGCGTAGCTGTCGCGATCCGGCCAGCGCATTTTATTGTCGCCCACCGGCGGCTTGTTCATATCAGTGGCGTACCAGTAACAGGGCAGGCGCCGCCGAAAATACCAGCGCCCGTCGATGCGCTGGTAATTATCCCAGTACAACATCTGCATGATGACCCACTCGGTGTCGCCATTCTCACAGGGGGTTTCGTGTTCATTCTTGGAGTACACCACCCCGTGGGCATTGTCCGGGTCGTCGAATTCAATCACGTGGTTGCCGATGTGGTGTGAGGTTCCCCTAAACTGCAGGCGCAAGGTGTCGTCCAGCCAACGCTTCAGGTGACTGCGACCGGTCAACTCCCGGCTGACCCGAATGTCCTCGGCAAACAGGTTGACGTGGGCATCCAGGTCACGCATATCCAGAGACAGGGAATACCTGGCGGCGAGCTGGCGAATTTCATCCAGCGCCTCCAGGCGATCAATACGCGCCAACAGCTCGGCATCGGCCATGTTTATTCCTCCCAGTCGGCAGCGCCGGAATTCAACTCCACGGCGCGACCCCCGTCCACGTTCAACTCAACACCGGTGATATAGGACGCTTCATCACTGGCCAGGAACAGGATGGCATTGGCCGCCTCCCGTGGCTCGCCAATTCGCCCGATCGGCACCGACCGACCCGTGGCCTGCTGCCCGGCCTCATCGGGTATCGCCGCCTCCGTCGCCGGGGTCAGCATCACACCTACCACAATGGCATTGACCCGAATCCCCTGTTTCGCCCACTCAATAGCGGCGTTGCGGGTCATTGCTTGCAGCCCGGCCTTGGCCGCGCTGTAGGCCGCCACGCCAGGGGTGGCCAGATCACCACAGATAGAAGAGACATTCACCACCGCACCCTGGTTTTGCGCCAGTTGTGCATGGGCCTCGCGCATGAGCAACATGGGGGCATCCACCGCAATTTCAAAACTCTTGCGCCAGTCGGCCAGGTCGTGATCCGCGAGCATTCCCGGCACCAGGGCATTGGCATTGTTGACCACAATATCCAACTTGCCGAAGTCGGCAACCGTATCAGTCACCAGTGCTTTCACCGCCCCCTCGTCGGTGATATCCACACAGGCGGCCCTGGCCCTGCCCCCGGCCGCTTCTATATCGGCCACGATATTGTCCAGCAGTTCCGCGCGTCTGGCACACAGCACCACGGCGGCGCCCTCCGCGGCAAAACGTCGTGCCGTAGCTTCACCAATGCCGCTGCTGGCGCCGGTGACGATGGCGACCTTGTCCTGTAATTGCTGGGTCATGACGGAGCTACCTCGCGGAAGTGATACAGCTACTATAGCGAAATTGACTGGCGCGCTACATGCTTGATCAGTTCCCTAGGGCGAAAAAATCGCAACACTCTGTGAACTGACCGCGAATAAGGGTATCGCTTGAATCGAACTCCGCCGCAAACAGGGAATGCCAGCCTTGACAGGCACAAGATGAACCTTCAGGTGATTCCATAGCGATCAAAGGGCCCGAAAAAGCCGTACTCAAACAGGCCATAGCCAACATCATCACCCAGGGTGAAGCGGGCGACATTGTCGCACAGGCCCAACATGCGATCCTTGTCAGCCTGCATATCCAGGGTCAGGTGCTCGATAACCAGCGGGCCCTTGTACATGCCGTGCTTCCAGTCGGGCTCCAGTCCGTAACCGGTACCGACCATAACCCAGACGTGGGTGAGGGGCTCGACCTGCACTTCCAGCGCACCTCCCGGTGCATCCGGAAAGCGGATGACGGAGCGATCTATGAAGGTGGTGTAGGCCTGCTTATTAACCACGTTGTGCTCGTGTTCCGGACGGCCCAGCCACTCGGTTGGCCGATCTGGACCTCCGCCGGCCACAGCGTTATACACCCGAACCGCTTCTTCCAGTTCCCGGTGGCCGTTGTTGTGCTCATTGCAGATGTAAATAATCGAGTAGTCATCAAACTGCATGGGCGCATAATTCCACATGCCCTCCATGATATGGGAGCCGGCATGAATACCCGGCGGCTCAGTTTCCCCCACCGGACGAATGCCCCAGGAGCGATCGCGGCTGCCCTTCCACTTGTCTGGTGTAACATCGAAGGTTTCATCCCCCACCCGCAACTGCCCGCTCCAGTTGCCGGTCTGGGCGAAGCGCAGGGAATCGAACAGGACCCGACCGTGCCGCCGGATATACTGGCGCGGCTCTTCGAAGGCCGGAATAGCAGCATCCCAGGTCACATCCATGGCGATGGGGTGATCGGCCATGTCCTCAACAATGAAGCGCAGTTTTTTCAAGCCCTCCAGCACTTCCACCCGTAGCGGTCCCACCGAGGTATCCATACGGTCATTACCCAGTTCACGGGAGGCTCGCACCACGTGGTGTTTGGTACCGCGCCGCACCACCGCAAACGCATCCTGCACACCGAGGTTGGGGTACTGCCCCATGCCCATCACCATGAACAACTCATCGCCACTCGCGTGCATGTTGAAATAATAACGATCGTAAAAGTTGCGGTCGGAGGTTCCAGCGTGGCGAATGGTTTCCGCCACCTGGTGCAGGGGATAGTCATCCATGGGAGACAGCATGGGTAAGCTCCTTCAATGCTTTAAAGTGGACGCAGGTAATTGATCGGAATCCGTGATCCAGTCCGGCGGCCATTCCTTCACCACCTGCTCACCGTGCGGACCCACGGCAGTGAGGTACAGATCGCGCATGCTCAGGGGCTCACCACCCTGGTTGCGCAGGCACAGCGGCGCAATTTCATCCCCGGTGGCTTTTTCCCTCACGACCACCAACCGCTGCTTGGGCTCAGACTGCCACTTTTCACCCCATTGCATCATTGCCACCATGGTGGGCATGAGATCGACACCCTGGTCAGTCAGCTTGTAGGCACAACGCTTGCCACCTTCCCGCAGGGGCACCCGCTCGATCACACCCGCCTCGGTGAGCGTCTTCAGTCGCTCAGTGAGAATGTTGCGGGATATGCCCAGGCTGTCCCGCAGTTGCTCAAAGCGCCGCACGCCGTTTCCGAGGAAGAAGTCGCGCACAATTAACATACTCCACCACTCGCCGATGATACCCAGCGCCCGGGCCAGGGAACAGGCCATATTACTAAAGGATTTTTTTACCATGGGATCCGCCGTTTGAATAGCTGTCTGTTCCTGCCGCTGTTGTTGCTGTTGCTGTTGTTTGGGACAACATACCGCAAAATATAAAAAATTACAAAATTAGTTGCATCATAGAACTTTTCTGTTACAGTTTTTATTAAGAGACTAATTCTCTTATAAAACTTTTCAGAAAAGAGGAAGTGCCATGAAGTTCAAACTCTTGTTACCGCTGGTCCTTGTAGCTGCCACGGCGCAAGCGGACCTGATCCCGGACAGGCAGGCGATGACCGCCTGTGACAAACGCTTTGATCGTATCAATCGCTCCGAAGGGCTTAACCTGCGGCCAGGCCCGATACACATGGTCCCGACCGAGGCGCGCTGGGGAAAGTTTCCACTGGATAGAAATTAGTCGGCGGGGAAAAATCGGCTAATGGTGTCGATGACACAGGCCGGCCGCTCACTCCCCTCTACTTCCACCGTAATGCGCACCACCACTTGCACACCACCTTTCACCTCTGCGGCTGAGAGGATTTCCCCCGCACCGCGCACGCGACTGCCTACCGGTACCGGCGCCGGGAAACGTACCTTGTCACAGCCGTAGTTCACTCCCATGGAAACATTTTGAACCTCCATGATTTGCGGCAGGAAAAGATTGGCCAGGGACAAGGTGAGGTAGCCGTGGGCAATGGTGGCGCCAAAGGGACCGTCCCTGGCGCGTTCGGGATCGACATGAATCCATTGATGGTCGCCAGTGGCATCGGCAAACAGGTCAATGCGCTGCTGGTCAATTTCCAGCCAGTCGCTACGGCCGAGGTGCTGGCCCACTGATCCAAGCAGATCGGAGGGCTGGGAGAAAACTGTGGGCATGGGAAATCCTCTTGTCAGGTAATAAGCACCGCGCAGGGTAGCCCAGTAACTCTTCTCAGGCTACATTCTACGGCTACATTCGCAGGCTACAGAGCTGACAGACCCGGTTAAAGCAACTACGCTATACCCAACGAAGCTGTCTAATTTGCGAGGAAACTCTCAATGCTGGAAAATTTCAACCCCACCGCCCTGCTTACCGACTACCTGATTCCATGGGGATCAACATCGCCATGGCGCTGCGAGGCGCGCCGGATTCTGGAGAAAATTTTCAGCGAGGACGAGCGGATTCTGGCTGATCCAGCTCCCCTGGTTGCGCCGGGCGAATTGGCAGATTCCAGCGTCAACTTTCTCGCCAGACCGTGGGTAAACTCCGCCGATTACTCGAGTGTGAAGTGGGACACTTACGAGAAAGTGAAACTGGCCTTCGATGCGGCCGGAATCGGCATCCCCTACCCGCAAATGGACGTACACGTCAGCAAAGAGGCCGGCTAGCATGGAACAACTCAGTGGACAGGACGCTATGTTCCTGCATGCAGAACTGGATGGGCTGCCCCAGCACATCGGGGGCGTCAGTATCTACGACCAGTCCACCGTCCCCGGGGCCACGGTGCGCTTCAAGCAGATACTGGCACTACTGGAGAGCCGCTTGCACCTGTCGCCAATTTTTCGGCGCAAGTTGCAGACCGTACCCATGGGGCTTGATCGTCCCTACTGGGTGGAGGACCCGAATTTCGATCTGGAATACCACGTGCGCCATATCGCCCTGCCCAAGCCGGGTGACTGGCGGCAGCTGTGCATCCTGGTATCCAGGCTGCACTCCCAACCCCTGCCGCGGAACAAACCCCTGTGGGAGATGTATATCATTGAGGGCCTGAATGGGGTGGAGGGCCTACCGCCAAAATGCTTCGCGCTGCTGATGAAGGTGCACCATGCCGCGATGGATGGGGCAACCGGCGCCCAGTTCATGAACATCATTCACGACCTGGAACCGGAGGTGCAGACTTACGATGCGCCCGCAGAAGACTGGAGCGGAGAAAATATCTCAACCGGCAAACTGCTGGGCAAGGCCTATCTCAACGCCTGGAAGAAGCCGGGGGACACCTGGAATTTTGCCAAGGGAATTATCCCGGCATTCCGGCGCATCCGCGCGGGACAGAAAAATGAAGACTTCAAGCCGCTGGATGACAAACAGAAAACCCGCTTCCAGGGGAAAATTTCCCGGCACCGGGTAGTGGAGGCGCGCAAGTTTGATTTTGAAACTGTGAGGGCGATCAAGAACAGCCAGCCGGGCACTACCATCAACGACGTGATGCTGACCATCGTCGCCGGGGGCCTGCGCAAGTACTTGCAGAGCAAAAATGAACTGCCCGAGCAGACCCTGGTCACCGGGTGTCCCATCGACGTACGCACAGATGACGAGCGCTCCGCCGGGGGCAACATGGTGGGCTTCATGAACGTGGCCTTGCACACGGAGATTGAGGACCCATTGCAGCGCCTGGCGGCGGTGCACCAGGCCGCAGTGGGATCAAAAGCCTATGCGCAGGCACTGGGACCGCGCATCGCCATGGATATTACCAATGTGATCCCTGGCAACATTTTGGCGGTGGCCATGCGCGCCGCCGCCGCCACCGGCATGGCCGAAGCCACGGTTATCCACAACACAATTGTGACCAATGTTCCGGGACCGCCCTTCCAGATGTATCTGTGTGGGGCGGCACTGGTGGATTCCCTGAGTTTTGGCCCGCTGATGCCCAACATGGGGCTGTTTCATATCGTCTACAGCGCGGTGCAAAACAAGCAGGGCAGCATTACCCTGTCCTTCACCGCCTGCCGCGAGATGTTGCCCGACCCGGCTTTCTACGCCGAGTGCCTGGACGACTCCTTTGAAGCGTTGCGCGCGGCCGCTCTGGGCTAAGCGCCCGGCAACACGCATCCGCGGTTTGGGATATTAGTCCGGGAGGCAGTGTTATTGCCCCCGGCCCCGCCTGGTCCGGCCCGATTTTTGTGGACCACATCCAAAAAACTTGAATATGCCCGTAAGAAGCAGTCCTGATTAACTAAATTTAATCCCAATTTCAGCCACAGTCGTAATAATATCAACGACTTGCGTTCTACAACTGCCATGACAGCAGTATAATGCGCAGCGCTTTTCTTACTCGCTCACACAAAGGATGTGAAAACTGTGGCCTCGAAGACGTTTAAAGCCCTGTTACCACTGCTGCTGATCTGCGCCTCGTTGGTGGCTACGTTGGCGCTTTACGCCACCCGACCTGAGACCGCCACCGTGGCGCCTCCGGAAAAAGCAGTCCTGGTGGATGTAGCCGAGGTGGTCCTGCAGGACTTGCGCATCCCCATCCAGGCCCAGGGCACCGTGACTCCACATCGCCAGACCACCCTGGCCTCCGAGGTCAGCGGCAGAATAGTGTCGGTCTCCCGGTCATTCCACGCCGGCGGATTTATCGCCGCCGGAGACGTGCTGGTAGAGATAGACGACCGTAATTACCAGGCCAATTTGCTGCGCGCCAAGGCCGGGGTTGAATCCGCTGAAAGCGCATTGGCACAGGAAATAGGTCGCGCTGAAGTGGCCCACAACGAATGGAAAAAGCTACCGAAAAACTCGCAGCGCAGCCAGGCTGCCACCGACCTGTATTTGCGCAAACCGCAACTGGAGCAAGCGCAGGCGCAGCTGCTCTCTGCCGAGGCTGATTTCAGCAAGGCGCAAGACGACCTGGAGCGCACTGTTATTCGTGCCCCCTACGACAGTCTGATCAAGGAAAAGCGCGCCGACCTGGGCCAGTACGTCGGCCCGGGCACACCGCTGGCCGCGGTATTTGCGGTCGATTATGCCGAGGTTCGCCTCGCGATTCCCCAAAGCAAGCTGTCTTACCTGGATCTGCCGGGGGTGACGGGTTTCGATCCGGGTGAGGCGCCCCCGGTCGATCTCTACACCGATGTTGCCGGTGAAGTGAAGCATTGGGTCGCACGCCTGCAGCGCACGGAAGGTGTTCTTGATGAGCGCTCCCGCGTGCTGTTTGTGGTGGCGCGCGTTGACGACCCCTACGCCCTGACTGGTGGAAATTCGAAACCACTGCGGATTGGCAGCTTTGTAAAAGCCAGCATCCTGGGCTCACAACTGCACGACCTGGTCGTACTGCCGCGCTATGTGTTGCGGGCGGGAAACATGCTCTGGGTCGTGGATGAGCAACTCACCCTGCGCAACCGCAAGGTGCAAACCCTGCGTACCGGAGGCGAGGAGATCTACGTGACCAGCGGTTTGCAACAGGGTGACCTGGTAAGCCTGACAACCATTAGCCACGCCATTCCCGGCATTTCCGTGCGTATCAATTCCCGCACCAGTACCCTGCGCCAGCAAGGCTCTTTCATGGAGGCCGCGGGCGTCCCTGGGGCTGACCCGCCTGCAAGCAATAAAGCGAAGCAGCAGGAATCATCCGCGCCGGATCAGTCCTCCGCGGTAGCGAGTAGCACCGGCACCAAAGCCGCATGACCGGTAATCCCCACAAGGGCGTTATCGCCTGGTTTGCCAACAACCCGGTGGCGGCCAATCTTCTGATGTTGATCATCATCGCGGTCGGTCTGGGTGTTACCGCCAACATCAAGCGCAGCTTCATGCCCGAGTTCGATGTCGATATGCTGCTGGTCACTATGACCTACCCCGGTGCGGCGCCGGAAGAAGTTGAGCAGGGCATTGTCCTCAAGATTGAAGAGGCGCTGGCCGATCTCGACGGCATCAAACGCATCAGTTCTACGGCCACGGAGTCCTTTGCCCGGGTCGTCATAGAGCCCGAAATTGCAGACGATGTGATGGGGTTGATGAACGATGTAAAAACCCGGATCGACGCCATCCCGCACTTCCCCGAAGGTGCGGAAAGACCCATCATCGGCAGAATTGAACCGAACATGCAAGCGCTCATGATCCAGATTACCGGCGACCTGGACGAGCGCAGCATGAAAGAGCTGGCAGAACAGACCAAACTTGAATTGATGGCACACCCGGATATTTCCTCGGTGGCAATCTGGGGCGCACGGGATTACGAAGTGGCCATCGAAGTGTCTGAGGAGAGGCTGCGGGAATACCACCTGACCCTGGGTCAGGTAGCGAACATTATCGCCCGCTCCTCCATCGACCTGCCCGGGGGTTCGGTGCGCACAGAAAACGGCGATATCATGCTGCGCACCCTGGGCCAGGCCTACCGCCAGGCTGATTTTGAACGCATCGTACTGAAAACCTTCCCGGACGGTACCCGTCTGACACTGGGAGAGATCGCTCAGATTGAAGACGGCTTTGTCGACACCACCGGTTTCGCGGTTTTTGACGGGAAATACTCCATCGGCCTGATAATCTGGGCCATGGGCGCGCAAGATATCATCAGCGCATCTCGCGCCGCCAAGAACTATGTAGAGGAGAGAAATGCCACCCTGCCGCCCAGTGTGAGACTGGATGTCTGGTCGGATTTCAGCACCTACCTCGAAGCGCGTCTGTCGATGATGACGAAGAACCTGGCTATGGGTGCGGTGGTGGTTTTCGTGGTGCTGGCCCTGTTCCTGGAGATTAAGCTGGCGTTCTGGGTGATGCTGGGAATTCCCATCTGTTTCCTGGGTTCCATGGCGCTCTTCGGCTCTCCGCTGATTGGTGGCACGCTCAATTCGATCAGTATTTTCGGGTTTATTCTGGTGCTCGGCATAGTGGTGGATGATGCGATCATCATCGGCGAGAGCGCATACACCGAGCAGGAGAAGTACGGGCACAGCGTGGATGCCGTTATCGCCGGCACCCACCGCGTGGCGACGCCTGCAACCTTCGGTGTATTGACGACGATCGTCGCATTCGCGCCCACCCTGTTTCTGGACGGGATATTGGGTTCCTTTGGGGAAGCACTGGGCTGGGTGGTTATATTCTGCCTGATTTTTTCCCTGATCGAATCCAAGTGGATCCTGCCAGCCCACCTCGCCCACAGCGAGCCGGCGAAGGCCAAATGGCTGGTCTCCATCGATCGCGTGCAGGAAGCCACCAACCGTAAATTGCGGCATTTCGTCGAGTTCAGTTACCGCCCGCTGGTCGAGCGCTGCATAGAAAACCGCTACCTGACGGTTGCGAGTTTTATCAGCATGTTGATTCTCAGTCTGGGCCTGATTGCCGGCGGCCAGGTGCGCTTTGTCATGGCCCCCGAGGTCGAAAGTGAGTTTATACAGGTGGACCTGCGCATGAGCGAGGGCACCCCTCAGCGCCGCACGCTGGAAGTCATGGCCCGGATCGAACAGGCCCTGGGTGAAGTGGCGGCTGAATACAAAATTCGCCACGGGGCTGACCAGCGCCTGGTGCAACACACCTTTGCCTACGCCGAAGGATTGATCGACGGCACCATGATGGGGGAGCTGGTCAAGGAGGAGCAGCGCGACCTGACCACCACAGAGGTCATGCGACTTTGGCGCGATAAGGTCGGAGACGTGCCTGGCGCCGAAATCCTGTCCTTCAGAGTCTCCGATGGACCCAGCTTTGGCGCCGACATCTCTTTCGATCTCCAGCACAGCGACTGGCAAGTACTGAAAGCAGCATCTGCCGAGTTGGCAACAATATTGCGCGGCTTTGACGGTGTCTACGATATACAGAGCAGCGCCAGCTCAGTGTCGGAGGAGTTCCACATCGATATACTGCCCGAGGCGGAGGCACTGGGCATCACTCGCTTCGACCTCGGCACCCAGATACGCCACGCTTTTTATGGCGCCGAGGCACAGCGTATTCAACGGGGCAGCGATGAAATCAAGGTCATGGTGCGCTATCCAAAGGCTGATCGCCGCACCACCGCCAGTCTGGAGGGCATGTTTATCCGCACCCCCCAGGGCGACGCTGTACCCTTCAATTCAGTCGCGAAAGTGGAGATCAAGCCGGGTGCCAACAAGATTGCTCGCCTGGACTACCAGAGAGCGGTAGAAATCACAGCAGAAGTGGAGTCGGATAGGGTTGAACCGGGCAAGATAACCAGCGAACTGGAAGATATCGTGCTGCCCGGCCTGGAAAAGAAATACCCGGGCCTGAGTTTTCGCCGCTCCGGTATGTCGGAGGAGGAAGCAAAGCTGGCCAGGAGCATGATCATCGGGTTCTCGCTGGCCCTGTTCGGCATTTACGCGCTGCTCGCCATTCCCACCAAATCCTATCTCCAGCCCCTGATCATCATGGGTGTTATCCCTTTCGGCATCATCGGCGCAATAGTCGGCCACCTGCTGCTCGGCTACGCAGTCGGCATGATGTCGCTGATGGGAATGATCGCCCTGTCGGGGGTGGTGGTGAACGACAGCCTGATCATGGTGGATTTCGTCAACCGGGCAGTACGTGCGGGCACCCCGATACGGCAGGCAGTGGTACAGGCGGGTACACGCCGTTTCCGCGCCATTTTGCTGACCTCCCTGACCACCTTCTTCGGTCTGGTGCCGATACTGCTGGAACAAAGCCTGAACGCCAAGGTGGTCATACCCATGGCAATCTCGCTGGCTTTTGGCATTGTCTTCGCCACTGTCATCACGCTGCTATTGGTGCCATCGCTGTATATGATTTTGCAGGATCTGTACAATTGGTGGCAGGCCGACCAGCCAGTGCGCTCTGCAAGCAAACTACCAGAACAAGCGTAAGCCGTTCAGAGGTAGGGTAAAAACACCAGTGCGGCAATCGTCACGGCGAAACCAGCAGCGATCAGCACCCCCGCCGCGGCCACATCCTTGGCCTTCCCAATCAGTTCATGTGGTTCCGGCACTGCGGCGTCACAGAGGTATTCCAGTGCGCTATTGAGCGCTTCCGCCACCCAGACCAGGGCCATGGTCAGCAGTAACACCAGCCAGTGGGTGCGACTGACATCCAGCACCAGCGCCAGCACGACCACTGCGACGGTGGCGAGTAAATGCAGGCGGGCATTGGGTTGTTCCCGCAGCAGAGTGGCCAGGCCCGCGAACGCAAAAACGAAGCTACGCAGTCGCGCCGCCACTGAAAAGGGTTCACTCTCACGGAGCTTACTCACGGAACTTGCTCACGGGATTTACTCACGCGATATGTGGCGGGCTTCCTGGGTATTGATCTTGACCCGCTCGCCCACTTCCAGGTATTCCGGCACCTGCACCGTCAAGCCGGTGGCAAAGGTCGCCGGTTTGGACCGGGCCGAGGCGGAGGCGCCGTTGATGGCGACCACGCTACCGCGTTTTAGCTCACTGGCTTTCGGCACCTTACAGAGCCACGCACAGGTTGCAACGTGCGTAGATTCCCCTCGGATCATCCATTTCGGCGATCATGTCCAGGCTGGCCTGCAGCGGTACCAACCAGCGTGTCAGTCCCGCTTGCCAGGCAGCTGAATTTATCCAGCCCCAGGCCTGCACCTGTCCCAGCAACTGCCGCACCAGCATTTCCTGCGGACTTAGCTGCTGCTCGATATAATCCACTTCGTACTCTTCCAGCTCTGCCAGCTCGGCTGCGGCCGCAACCGCCTGGTCCAGGCCACCCAGGTGATCCACCAGCCCAAGTTCAAGCGCATCGTAACCACTCCAGACCCGACCGCCAGCCAGGGCCTCTACATCCGCCGGCGCCAAATCACGACCTTCCGCCACCAGCCCCACGAAACGCTGGTACAGGCTGTCCACATTGGCCTGCAGCATATCTGCCAGCTGTGGATTGAGAGGACGATCAGCGCGGAAAGCGCCGGCCATTTCAGTCGTGCCCACTCCGTCCACGTAAAGGCCAAACCGGTTTATCAGGCGCTCAACCGTGGGAAAGGCCGCGAATACACCGATGGAACCGGTGATCGTGGTGGGCGTTGCCCAGATCTCGTCCGCGGGCAAGGCGATCCAGTACCCCCCGGAGGCGGCCACACTGCCCATGGACACCACGATGGGCTTACCCTTGTCTTTCGCCTCCAGCAGCTTGCGCCGAATGACCTCTGATGCGAAAACGCCACCACCACCGCTGTCCACACGCAGCACCAGCGCCTTTACCCCATCATCGTCCAGGGCCCGCCCGACCAGCGCGGCCAGTGAGTCTGCGCCGATACTCCCCGCGGGCTGATCGCCTTCGCGTATGGTTCCGCGCGCGGTAATAACGCCCACACGACTACTACCCTTGGGGGTCTCCAACAGCGGCCGCTTGTGCGCGAGGTAGCGCTCAAAGCCCACCCCCTGGTAGCGACCTTTCTTGTTGCTCTCACCCACCACTTCAACCAGGGATTGGTTGGCCTCGCGCCGGGCTTCAAGCCGGTCTACCAGGCCTTGATCCAGCGCCATTTGCGCCATATTACCGCCCGCCGCCCGCAATGCCTCGCTGTACCCTGCGATGTACTGCTGCAGAGCACCGGCGGGCAACTGGCGCCGTTGCTCAACCATGTCCGTGTAGGTAGACCACAGATGACCTAACCAGCGCCCGTTGATTTCCTTCTCTGTGGGCGACATATCACTGCGTAGAAATGGCTCGACAAAAGACTTGTGCTCACCGGCCCGGAACACGTGCATGGACAGGGACAACTTATCCAGCGCTTCCTTCATGTACATGCGGTAAGTGGAGAACCCTTCTATCTGGACGCTGCCGAAGGGATGCAAAATGATGGTGTCGGCCTGTGCCGCCAACAAATACTGACCCTGGGAAAAGTTCTCCCCGCGGGCAATCATGGGCTTGCCACTGCTGCGAAAATCCTCCAGCGCGGTGATGATCTCGCCACTTTTGGAAATGCCAACGCTGTTCAGCTTGTCCAGCTCCATCACCAGTGAGGTGATACCGGGATCATCCTTCGCATAAGCAATGGCATCCAGCACATCGCGCAGCAGTACCTCCCTGTCATTGGGATCGCGCCTGTCCAGTAACAGTGCGTAGGGATCCACATAGGATTTCTGTTCGACAATGTTGCCCGCGGGATTTAGCACCAGCGCCGCCTTTTTCGGCAAGGGCTCGGGCGCACCGCCAGTGAAAACCAGAACAATCACTACCAACATCAGCAAGAACAACAGGTTGAACACAATTAACCTGGCCTGCGTCAGTCCACGCCAAAAGCCCGACAACAGTCGTCTTAAAAAACCCGGCCCTTCAGTCATCACTCGTTCCCTTTCTCAATTGCCGCGCGCGCCAGCGCACGTACAGCATGGCCGACACAAACAACGACACCACGCTCACCATCCCAAGTACAGAGACCATATTGGTAGGGTCAGCGAATAATCGCAACACCAGCATCATAAAATACAGCAGGCAGACGAAGCACAGCCAGATATAGCTGCGCAATTTATCCGCCCGCATTCCCGGCACAAATATCAGCAGCGGCAGAAGTCGCACCAGCCAAATAAACCAGGGTGCCGCCTGGATAAAGGATTCGACCGCCTGCGTGGCCAATAGTGCCCCCAGGCTGAAAGCAGCCACCCGGTGACAAATATGTACCTGTAGATCACTCAACAGCGCAGCCCCGCGCCGCCCATTGTGCGACCCGCTTGCCCAGTGCCCGGCACAGGGATAACTCGGTCTCATCCACAGCCCGCTCATTATTTGCGCCGGCTAAATGTGAGGCCCCATAAGGTGTGCCACCCGATGCTGTAGTCATCAGCCCAGGCTCGCTGTAGGGCAGACCCACCAACACCATACCGTGGTGCAGCAGCGGCAACATCATGCTCAGCAGGGTACTTTCCTGCCCCCCGTGCAAACTCGAGCTGGCGGTAAACACCGCCCCCGGCTTGTCGATCATGGCCCCGCTCAACCACAGGCTGGAACTCTGGTCTATGAAATACTTCAGCGGGGATGCCATATTGCCAAACCGGGTGGGACTGCCCATGACCAGTCCGTGACAATCGCGCAAGTCCTCTAAATCTGCATACAGCGGCCCTTCTGCGGGGATACTATCCGCCACAGCCTCGCATACAGCGGATACCGGCGCCACTGTCCGCAACCGTGCCTGCATACCCGCGACCTGCTCCACGCCCCGGGCGATATGGGACGCCATGGTCGCAGTGGCGCCATGGCGGCTGTAGTACAAGACTAGTATGTAGGGGTCAGTCCCCATTCCGCACTCTCCTGTCCGTGAGTCCCTACGAGTTCTGCCCCGTAGAGGTTCACATTGTATTAGATATCCGCTTCAATTTTTAATGTGACTGTGGGAGTACGGGGCGGTCTGAGCTGATGAAACCATCTCGGGCAGCACGAGCACAGCGACGCCAAAGAAGCCTTGCTCAATTTATTCAAAGGGGTGTTGA
>JAPUKZ010000261.1 GCA_027295405.1 Gammaproteobacteria bacterium | reverse complement strand
CGGATTTCGCCCCAATGTTGGCATCATACTGGCCAACGCGGGTGGCCAGCTGTTGTGGGCGCGCCGCTTCGGGCAGGACGCCTGGCAGTTTCCCCAGGGCGGCATCAGCGCGGGTGAATCACCGGAGCAGGCCATGTACCGTGAGCTCAAGGAGGAAGTAGGACTGGAGCCGGATGCGGTGGCAGTAACGGCCTGCACCCGGGGTTGGCTGCGCTATCGACTGCCGAGTCGCTATATCCGCAAAAGCCAGCATCCGGTTTGTATCGGACAGAAACAGAAATGGTTCCTGTTGCGCCTGTTGGCGGAGGACAGTGCGGTCAAGGTGGATGCTAACCCCAAGCCGGAATTTGATCACTGGCGCTGGGTCAGCTACTGGTATCCCCTGAGCCAGGTCATATCCTTCAAGCGTGAGGTGTATCGCAGCGCCCTGAAAGAGCTGGCCGCACCCTGCGGCACGATCAATCGCGGCGCCTAGGGGAACCTTCATGCTGGAAATACTGCGTAATATCGTCCAGGAGGTTAATTCCGCAGAAAACCTCGCCCAGGCACTGGAGATCATAGTCGTGCGGGTGCGGGACGCGATGGGCACCGAGGTGTGTACCGTGTATATGCGCGACCCGGCCAGCGGTCGCTTTGTCTTCCAGGCAACCGATGGATTGAACAAGGACCTGCTCGGACAGGCAAGCCTGGCGGCGGGTGAGGGACTGGTGGGACGGGTTGCCGAGCGGGAGGAGCCGCTGAATCTGGAGAGGGCTCCTGCGCATCCGAGCTTCAGGCTGTTGCCCGGCATTGGGGAAGAGGATTTTAGTGCTTTTCTCGGCGTGCCCATCATCCACCAGCGCGAGGTGCTGGGCGTACTGGTGGTGCAGCAAAGAGAGCAGCGCCGCTTCGATGAGAGCGAAGAAGCCTTTCTGGTAACCATGTCGGCGCAGTTGGCCGCGGTGATTGTGCATGTGCGGGTAACCGGCGCTGTATACCTCGGTAAGGACGAAGCCCGCCCGCCGGTTCCCACCAAGATTAATGGTATCGCCGGCGCCCCCGGTATCGCCATCGGCACCGCCGTGGTGGTCTCTCCGGTGGCAGATCTGTACGCCGTGCCATCACGTCAGACCCACGACCGCCTGGGCGAGCTTCGGGCCTTCAAAAAGGCGCTGCAGGCAGTGCGCGGCGATATCGAAATCGTGGCCTCGCAGTTGGGTTCACAGTTGAATCCAGAGGAACATGCCCTGTTCGATGTGTATCTGCGTATCCTCGATGATGCCACTATCGGCACCGAGGTCGCCTCCCGCATCAAGGGGGGAGAGTGGGCGCAGGGTGCGCTCAGCCAGGTGATGATTGAGCACATTCAGCACTTTGAGCGCATGGAGCAGAGTTACCTGAAAGAGCGGGCGGTAGACGTCAAGGACCTGGGTACCCGGGTGCTGGCCTATTTGCAGAGTACAGAGCAGGGCCAACCGGATTATCCTGACGCCACCATCCTGGTTGGGGAGGAACTGACGGCAACGGTGTTGGGAGAGATACCCCGCGAGAAACTTGTCGGGATCATCTCCGTACGCGGTTCCGGGAACTCCCACGTTGCCATACTCGCCCGTGCCATGGGGGTGCCGACGGTCATGGGAGCGGTGGATCTGCCCTATACCAAGCTGGAAGATCAGGAACTGATCATCGACGGTTACTACGGCGAGGTCTACCTCAATCCGGATGAGGATTTTAGAAAACGCTTTGAAGACATGCGCGCGGAAGATGCCGCCCTGTCGCATGACCTGGAGTCGCTGCGGGACGAGGTCTGCGAAACCCTGGACAAGCACCGTATGCCGCTGTGGGTTAATACCGGACTCATGGCCGATGTGGCGCGTTCTCTGGATCAGGGGGCAGAGGGAGTCGGCCTGTACCGTACCGAGGTACCCTTCCTGCTGCGGGAGTGTTTTCCCATCGAGGAGGAGCAGCGGCAGATTTATCGCAGCCAACTGGAGGCGTTTGCGCCCAAGCCGGTGACCATGCGCACCCTGGATATTGGTGGTGACAAGTCCCTGCCCTACTTTCCGATAGAAGAAGAGAATCCGTTTCTGGGTTGGCGCGGTATCCGCGTTACCCTGGATCATCCGGAGATTTTCCTGGCGCAGATCCGCGCCATGATCAAGGCCAGCGAAGGTCTGGATAACTTGCGCATCATGTTACCCATGATTTGTAATGTGGCAGAGGTGGACGAGGCGATCGAATTTATCCACCGCGCCCACAGTGAGGTTCTGGATGAGGGCAGTGCCGTGAAACTGCCTCCGATAGGTGTGATGGTGGAAGTTCCTGCGGCGGTCTACCAGGCCAGGGTGCTGGCGCGAAAGGTGGACTTCCTGTCCGTTGGCAGCAACGATCTCACCCAGTACCTGTTGGCGGTTGACCGTAACAATGCCCGGGTCGCCGGTCTGTACCACACCTTTCACCCCGCGGTATTGCATGCGCTACAAGCGGTTGCCGATGCCGCGCACCTGGAGGGCAAGCAGGTTAGTATTTGTGGAGAACTGGCGGGGAATCCCGCTGCCGCCGTGCTACTCCTGGCGATGGGTTACGACGTGTTGTCCATGAACGCCACCAACCTGACCAAGGTCAAAAAGGCGGTGCGGAACGTGACTCTGGAGCAAGCGAAGAACGCCTTGAGCGCGGTGATGCAACTGGACAGTGCCCGGCAAATAGAAGAGTACCTGCAGCAGTTCCTGCTGGACAGTGGCCTGCAGGGCTTTATTCACCCCCGCCTGGACTGAGTTCGAAGCAACGCATTCCGCTGGCAACACCCCCTGCCCGGAAACTGCGTTCGCTGAAGCTGATCCCGCCATCTTCTCGCACCAGCACCGTGGTGGTGGCGCGGGTGCCGTATTCCTCTGAGCAAATGAACTGGGCAGACAACAGGCGTTCCAAATCCGTACCGACACCGGTATCCGGCAGCGCGTGATCCGGTTCCAGCGCGCGATCACTGACCACCTCTGCCAGCTTTGCATGGCGTTGTTCGTGAGCCTCAACCTCACCACTGTGCAAAAAGCGCTGCAAGCGTTGGCAACCCTTCTTCAACTTTGGCCAGGGGGTATTCAGCAGGGCGTTGCTGACTCCGTAAATACCCGGTGCGAGTCGCTGCGACACACCCTCGATGTTGGAGTAGTAGTACAGTTCTTTCCCATCCCCCAGCAACAGGTTGAATCCCGCGTAGGCAGCCCCGTCTTGTGCCAGTTTCCGCAGGTAATGCCCCGGGCTCATGCTGCCGCGCAGGTAGTCCAGGGTCAGCAAACCGCGGGAGCGGGGATTGCTCGGTGTGGTCGGCGGATTGCGGTGATTGGTAATGGCGGCGAAGCGGCCCGCCCTGGTGATGCCCAGCCAGGTGCCGCCCGCGGTCAGGTCTTTGCCCGCCAACAGATCTCCGGACTCCGGCCAGATTTGCGCCGGTTCCGTGGGGCGTTGGTAGTATTCATCGCGATTGGCCGCCACCAGCAAGGGGTATGAATGGTGCTGGCGGTGGGCAAGAATGATCAAGCACATGTGAGCGCATTGTTAAACCGGGTTTGGTGGCTGATAATACAGCTTTCTCGCAACAAACACCCACTGAGCCAAGTATGCTGGACTATCCGCAAATCGACCCCGTGGCTTTGGCACTCGGGCCGGTTAAGGTGCATTGGTATGGCCTGAGCTACCTGGCCGGGCTCGCCTTTGCCTGGTGGTTGGCTGCTCGCCGCGCCGGCCGACCCGATGCAGTGCTGGACCGCAGCCAGGTTGACGATATGATTTTCTTTTCCGCCATGGGTGTGGTGCTGGGGGGCCGGCTTGGTTACGTCCTGTTCTACGGTGGTGATCGACTGTTGCAGGATCCGCTATGGGCGCTACGGGTATGGGAGGGCGGCATGTCCTTCCACGGCGGTCTGTTGGGGGTGATATTTGCCAACTGGTGGTATGCTCGCGCCCACCAGCTGAGCGTCGCCCGGCTGCTGGATTTTGTAGCACCCCTGGTTCCGTTGGGTCTGGGACTGGGGCGTCTGGGTAACTTTATTGGCCAGGAATTGTGGGGCCGCCCCACCGCTGTGCCCTGGGCCATGGTGTTCCCCAACGACCCCTTGCAATTGCCGCGCCATCCCAGTCAACTCTACCAATTCGCGTTGGAAGGCGTGCTGTTGTTTGTGGTGCTCTACTGGTTTTCCAGAAAACCGCGCCCGCGTCTGGCGGTGGGCGGGCTGTTTGTGCTGGGCTACGGTTGCCTGCGCTTTTTCGTAGAGTTTTTCCGCCAGCCGGACAGCCACATAGGCTTCGACGCCCTGGGTTGGATGACCCGTGGGCAAATGCTCTGCATTCCAATGATCCTGTTCGGAATGTACCTGCTTTTTAACGGCTACCGGCACCATAGCCGCTAGCGGCGCTCTACCGGCGCGTATACCTGAATCCCGGGAGACTTTACATGCGGCAATACCTGGACCTTCTGCAACATATCCTGGATACCGGCAGCGACAAATCTGATCGCACCGGCACGGGTACGCGCAGTGTCTTCGGCTACCAGATGCGCTTTGACCTGCAAGCGGGTTTTCCCATGTTAACCACCAAGAAACTGCACTTGAAATCGATTGTGCACGAGTTGCTGTGGTTTCTGGCGGGAGACACCAACATTGCCTACCTCAAGGAAAATGGGGTCAACATATGGAACGAATGGGCCGATGAAAACGGCGAACTCGGTCCGGTTTACGGGCACCAGTGGCGCTCCTGGCCAACGCCTGGTGGCGGCAAGATCGACCAGATCCAGAATCTGGTCGCGCAAATCAAGGCCAACCCTGATTCACGTCGTCACATTGTCAGTGCCTGGAATGTGGCTGAGGTGGAGGCGATGGCCCTGCCGCCTTGCCACAGCCTGTTTCAGTTCTATGTGGCGAATGGGCGCCTCTCCTGCCAGCTGTACCAGCGCAGCGCCGATGTCTTCCTGGGGGTCCCCTTCAATATCGCTTCCTACGCCCTGTTGACGCTAATGATGGCGCAGGTGTGTGAATTGCGCCCGGGTGACTTTGTCCACACTTTCGGCGATGCGCATCTTTACAGTAACCACTTCGAGCAGGCGCGCGAACAGCTCTCCCGTACCCCCGGGAGTCTGCCCCTGCTGCACATTAATCCGGACGTCAGCGATATCTTTGGCTTTTGCTTTGCCGACTTCGAGCTGTCGCAATACCAACCGCAATCACATATCGCCGCGCCCGTCGCGGTATAAGGCCGAAGCCGTCGCCGTGAAAATATCCCTGATTGCCGCTGTTGCCGAGAACGGCGTGGTGGGGCGCAACAATCAGCTGCCCTGGTACCTGCCGGAAGACCTCAAGTACTTCAAGCGCACCACCCTGGGGAAACCGGTGATGATGGGCCGCAAGACCTTTGCCTCCATCGGCAAGCCCTTGCCCGGGCGCACCAATATAGTGATCAGTCGCCAGCCGGATCTGGCGCTTACCGGCGTGCGGGTGGTCGCGGATGTGAGCTCCGCTGTTGAATTGGCTGCGGAAATAGACGGCTGCGAGGAGTTGATGGTCATCGGTGGAGCCGAAATCTACGCGCTCTGTTTGCCGCTGGCCCAGCGCCTGTATTTGACGGAAGTACACGCCGCTGTGGGGGGTGACGTGTACTTTCCAGATTGGGACCGGACCCAGTGGCAGCAGTGTTTCCGCGAGCGTCACGGCGCCAGTGGTCCCAATCCCTATGACTACAGCTGGGTAATTTACGAGCGCCGCGAACGCTGATACCCGCGCGGCCGGTGCGGGGGAATGTGTTACCAGCTCATGAGCAGCCTGCGCCATGTGTTACCTATTTACCCATGACCCGGTTTGGGCATGGGGCAGGCGGTCAATTCGTTGCCAAATTTCGGGTAATGTTATTAAATTGCCCTCCCTTGTTTGCCGACTCTGATTTTTCCACTATATATAAGAAGTAGAGTCTGAAAAACAAAACTCTAATAAGTGACATTCTGTTGGACATAGGACACGCACATCCATGAATATGCATCGATTAAAAATTGTATTGATCGCTGTGGTGGTGACATCTGGCTCCCTGGTGGGTCTCGTTACTTCCTCGCAAGCGGATGAAACCCTGAATGCCATCCTCAAGGTTGGCGAGGACAGAAACGCGGCGGCCGCCAAGTCGCAGGTCAAGATTGACAAACTTGCCGATGAGACCCGCTCACTACTG
>JAPUKZ010000260.1 GCA_027295405.1 Gammaproteobacteria bacterium | reverse complement strand
GTGTGCATTGGCTGGCCAGGGCTCGCTGGTCCGGGAGCTCATGCAAATGCCCCTCCCCCATACCCAGATCCTGCCGCGCCGCCACCGCAGAAATAACCAACATGGGCACAGAGTCGGCAAGAGCCTGCATCATCGGCGTGAGCGCATTGGTAAGCCCGGGCCCTGAAATCAGGAAGCAGACACCCGGCCTGCCCCCGGCCCGGGCATAGCCATCAGCCATGAAAGCCGCCCCCTGCTCATGGCGCGGGCTGATATGACGGATCGAACTGTCCGCCAGGCCGCGGTACAACTGCACCGTATGGTTGCCTGGTATGCCAAAAACCGTATCGACGCCATAGGCTTCCAGCAGTGTTACCAATGCTTCTCCACAACTGGGCATTATCTGAAGACCATCAACAGTAAACCGACAAACAGCAGTGGCGAGAGCCAGCGTGCCACTCGCGTTATCTTATGGGCCAGATCCTCCCGGCCATGATCTGCAACATAGGTCACAATCACCGCAACCGCCAGCGCCGCGAACACCAGCACCGAGGCAAAAACCAGGAAGACATCCATCCGCGTGAGATAGGCGATGGGAGGCAGCAGTGCCCCCAGTGCGAAGCGGTAGGCGATCAGGGTCAACATGGCGGTGGCGGCCAGACCCACTCTGGGAGCGACGTGTACCGGCGCCATCCAGAACACTGCCCAGGACATCATCACCACCAGCAGCAACGGCACGATCAACTTCCAGGTGTAATAGCCGGTCAGGCGTTTGGCGTCAAAGACAATGTCCAGGCGCGGAATATCGCGGTCGGCTGAGGCCAGGTAGTGGGTACTGCTGTTCGCATCCCGATAGGAAATATCCCAGTTGGCGACTGAAAGGCGATCCCCCATACCGACGCCGGAATCATCCGAGCGCATCACCAGCTCTTGCGGGGAGCGCGTCGAAATCAGTACAAAGGGTAAAATCTGCTGGTCAAAAGGAAAGTCAGCCAGATCTGCCGGAAATGAAAACTCACCAAAGCCACGCATGAACATGGCCACCTCGCCGGAAGGTGCAACACGTATCTCCGGTGGCCGGCGTTGCTCCATCACGCGCAAATTAAGTGATTGTATTTGCGGCGCCCATACCTGCAGTTCTGTTGCCAGACAGGGAACCGGGGCGCTGTGGGTGAGGCGCGGGTCAGACCACTCCGCCCGAAACACCACGTCGGCCAAAAAACTCTGCTCGACGTCCTGAATCCTGGTGATGTCGTTAACATAAAGCCGCACGAACACATCGGTGGGGGGACCCGACGAGCCGGGCCGCGTCATTAGCTCCGCATCGTCAAAGCGGCACTCCTGTGCCGCAATACTGACACCTGAAAACAGCAGTACACTGACCAGCAGACCGCCAGTAAGTTTTGCGCCCCACGCCAAAAATCCGTTCATACCACCTCCTTCTCTTCAGGATGCAATACCGATCCAACAGCAATTGCCGGTACCTGGATGGTCGATTGGGTCTTGTATTCCGGCGGCAGGGCCGGCACAAACAGGGCTCGCCAGATACTGATTATCGCCATCATCAAGAGTGCGACTGCGAGCATCTGGAAAAAGCTGTCCAGTCCGAACATCCGCATACCCAGGGCAACCATCAGTGGCCCAAAGACTGATACCAGGCCCGACAACAGCACAATAGTACCACTGGCGGGAATGATCTCCGCCGGTCGCAGGTGATCATGGATCAGTGCCACCACCAGAGAATACTGTGACAGGCAAAAACCACCGAACAAAAACGCATAGAGATATAGCCTGTTGCCTGCCACCTGCTCTTCACTGGCCATCACCGCTGCTGCGACAGCGCACAAACTTGCCAAACCCATAACCCAACGGCGATCGACCAGATCGGAAATTCGCCCCAGCGGCCACTGCAGGATCATGCCCCCTCCCATAATGGCGCCCATAAACATTGCAATCTCGCTCACATCCAGCCCCAACCTGGCGCCATAAACCGCACCCATGCCGAACACCACGCTGGTACACCACTGCACCAGTACAATCCCAATGACCCCCATCGGCGCCCGCCGCCACAAATGCGCGATGCTGACCCGCTCGGTCTCTTCCACGGGCGGGGTTGGCAGCACAGTCATCAATATCGGTATCGCCGCCACACTCACCATCACCGAGATCAGGATGAACAGGGAAAAGCCCGCGGGGTCTGCAAGATTAAGCATAAACTGGCCGACACATGTGCCCGCCAGCAGGATGACCATATAAATCGACAGCAATTGGCCGCGGTTCTCGTTGGTCGCCGCCTGGTTGAGCCAACTCTCGGCGATCACGTAAATGGCCGAAAAGGCAAAACCCGTTAGCAGTCGCATGGCCGCCCAGGTCCAGGGCTCAACAAAGCTGGCGTGAATCAGAATCGTCACCGAGGCCAGGGCAGTCACCGCGCCGAAGGCGCGAATATGCCCCACCTGCAGGATCAAGCGCGGCGCCAGCAGGGAGCCCGCCAGAAAACCGGCAAAGTACGCCGACATAACCAGCCCGATCAAGCCGTCTTCAAAACCCTCCAGGGCGGCCCGCACACCCAGCAAACTGCCCTGAACACCCACCGCCAGACCGATAAGTGACAGGCCCAGAAACAAGGGCCAGAGTCTGGCTACAGTACGTACCGGCACTAGAGTCCTTCGCCACTGTCGGGATGCGGCTCCTGCATTCCGGCAGTTTGACGTGCACCAATATGCGGCTCATTGCGGGCAGCCGCCAGTTCTATCTGCTTCTGCCGCTCGGCGAAGCGTGATTTCTGATCCGCTGTGAGAGTGTCGTAACAGCCCGGGCAACACACACCCTTCTCATACTTTGGCGACAGCTTGTCCTCCTCCGTAATGGGGTGGCGGCAGCCATGGCACTGGTCGTAAGTGCCCTTTTCCAGCTTGTGGTCGACGGAAACACGATTATCGAATACAAAACACTCACCCTCCCAGGTCGATTCATCCGCATCCACCTCTTTCAGATATTTGAGGACACCGCCCTGCAGGTGATAGACCTCTTCAAAGCCTTCCCTGAGCATGAATGCAGAGGCTTTTTCACAGCGGATGCCGCCGGTACAGAACATGGCGACCTTCTTGTGCGTCTCCGGGTGATAGTTG
>JAPUKZ010000026.1 GCA_027295405.1 Gammaproteobacteria bacterium | reverse complement strand
TATCACCAGCACTGCAACGCAAATACAATCGCCAACGCGGACCTTTGACCTCGAAACCGGCATCCGCGCCGGGGCCAGCTATATTTACGAGTTGGAGTGCATAAGAGGCCTGGCAATTCTGCTGGTCTTCCTGTTCCACGTCTACGGCATCAGCAGTGGAGGCCAGGGTAATCCACCGTCGTTCCTGATGAGCTTGGTTGTCAGTGGCAATACCGGGGTTACGCTGTTTTTTTGTACTCAGTGGCTCCCTGCTGAGCCGGCCCTGGCTCATTGCGCTGCGCGACGGGCCGGGATTGATGCCCGGGATCAAGAACTACTACATCGCCCGGATACTCCGAGTGCTTCCACTGTACTACGTCTTTGTCCTGTTCGCGGCATTGATGAGCGGCAACTGGCCCGCAGCCGCGGAGGCATTCGCCTTCGGCTATGTCGGCTTCGAAATTTTTCCCTACAGCGTCATTTGGTGGACATTGTCCACTGAAGTTCAGTTTTATCTGCTGCTGCCAATCGCATTCTACGGATGGGCCATGGGGAAGTGGTTGCGGCTGTTACTTGGCGCCAGCCTGTTGCTTTGGCTGTTTTGCTATCTGCGCTTCGTAATACTGGATAATCCGGCAATCGCCGATAACTTCTTCCTCAGCAAGTCACTGTTCGCCCGCCTGCCTGCGTTCCTGCTGGGCATTGGCGCCTGCTGGGTACACCTGCGCTGCGAGCACTGGCACTCAGCGGCGGCTGATTCGCCGAGAGCGAGAGTCGGTGCCCTGGCGCTCGCGCTGACGACCCTGATGCTACTGGGGCTGGTGCTGCAATCCGCCGCACTGATGACCGACCGGGTTGCGGAGCTGAACTGGCATATCCACCACAGCCTGGAAGCTGCACTCTGGGCTGTGCTGCTGTTGATCCTGCTGCTGGGTAAACCACTGGGAGCTGCCGCCCTGCTAAACAGGCCCATGGCCATTATCGGCAAGCTATCATATTCCATTTACCTGAACCACGTGCCGATACTGTTCTTCCTGATCTACCCGGTCAGGGAATCCCTGGGCCAGGCTCAGTACCTTGATTCAGCGTGGGTCTATGCGATTCCTCTGGTAGCACTGCTGGCATCGACCCTGTTGGCCTATGCCACCTACCGGCTGATAGAACTGCCATTTCTCAATATGAAGCACAGGCTGCCAGTCCTGGCAGCAAAACAGTAACCTAGAACAACAGGGGTTGCTGCTCGGCAGGGGCCGTGGAGTCAGCGAAAAACCAGGACTCCACCGCATAGCGGTTGCAACTGTGATCGACTCCAAATGCGGTTCTGTGAAGATTATAGTGATCAAAAAAGATCGCATCTCCAGCATTAAAACGCGGACATAGAACCGGGCGACTCTCTGTCAACTCGTCTACCAACTCCTGACCTACCGTCCAGTCAAAGGCGGCCCCATGAGAACCGCTCTGGTATATCTGTCGGTCATTGCCGGCAACAATCTCTATACCGGGAGCATCAGCGTCTCCACCACAATCGGTAAGTGCCACCCAAAGATTCACCGTCCTGATATTCTCATCACCAAGAAACTGGCCGTCTTGATGCCAGCCCGAAACGGCGCCATTATTCGGCTCAACACGACGTAAGACCCATTTACGTACGGAGAGAACCGCCGGCTCACCAAAATAGCTGTCCAGTATTGCCGGCAAGCCTATGCTGCGGTAGAACTCAATCAGCTGAAAAGCCGTTGGCGGGGAGTCGACGCACCAGACGGGACCCATCTTGGTGTCTTTGCGAAATTGCACGGGACCGCCCTGCACACTGGCGCAGCGTTCAAACCAGCGATCATTGTCCGTGTCTTCGATCCCCTGGGCGCAGGCTCTTCTGGCCAGCAGGGTCCTATCTATATTGGCGCGCATGGTCTGCACGGTCGGCTGATCCATCAACCCGCGGACGATCAAGCCACCATTACCAAGAATACCCGCTGATAGTGCATCGACATCCAGCTCTGTCGCTGCTACTTCGGGAATACTGGTAATACCCTCGAATCGATCACTGTACTCGGGTTGCCAGTTTTGCGGCTGGGGCCGCGCCGATCGAGCGAAGCCGTTGATACGCAGGTCCACTAGTGCCTGCTCTATGGCTGGGTCCCGCTGTGCCCGGTTAGCGGTGGTCAGCAGTTGAATCGCCGCAGGGTAATCATTGCGACTGAGTAATTCATCGACTCGCCGGGACAGGGAGTGCGGGGTATTAGCCTGTTCATGCACCGTCATTTCCTCGCGACCTAGTTCTCGCCCGTCGGCTTGGCTTTGCCCTGCCCACCCTGGGCGTTCTTATCGCCGAGCTGGGCCTTGAAACGCTTTGCCTGCCGCCTGGCCTCAAGAAAGTGCGCCGCGTGAACGTAGAACTGGCGCAGCTTTTTGCGTTCTTCTTCATCCTGGGAAAAAAGTAACTGCTGCAGCTGCGAATCCTCGTCTTGCCCGCCTGGCTTGCGCAGCACACCGAGACCGAAGCCATGGTCAAACTTGAAAATTTCCTCATGCTCAACTTCCAGCTCCTGGAAAAACTTCCAGGCGCCAAAATCCTTAATCCGCGCCATCACATCGTGAAACAGGATGATACCGCCGGGTTTTACTTTTGGATACCAATTGGTGAAATCTTCCTTGACCGCGTCGTAGGTGTGCAGGCCGTCGATATGTAACAGCTCGATGGAGTCATCCTCGAAATGTTGCAGGGCCTCGTTAAAGTACATACGCAGCAGGTAAGTAATGCCCCGGTAATAGTCCCGGGCATGCGCCGCCACCTCATTATAGATAGAGTCGTCATACGCATCGGTGTGCTCGTCGCCTTCCCAGCAGTCGATGGCATAGGCGACACCATCGATATCGTTTTCCTGCATAGACTGGCAGAAAGTAAAGAAGGAGAGACCGTTGTAAACCCCCAACTCCACGACCAGCTTTGGACGCAGGACTTCCACCAGGTCATAGGCAAAGGGCAAATGATCCACCCAGGTGCTAAATACCATACGACGTGGCTCATAGCGCTGCAGTGAGGGTGGAAAATAAATACTACTACCTGTCATGACGCCTTCTCCTCCTTCAAAAACCTGATCAGGCCGTTGCTCCAGGCCTCCCAGCGGGCATAAGCCGCCTCGAATTCTCTCATATCTTGCCCCTTGCCCTTGAAGCCAACCCCGACCACCGACTGCGGAAATGCAGGGTCACTGCCACAACTTCCAACGAACTGATCATCAAAACCCTGCAGAAGACTGCGAAAGCCTTGCGGGGTAAAGCGCCAATAGTCGTTGGGATAGCCATGGATCGGGAAGTTCATGACAGAACTGATAATGGCAACACCCCCCTGTCGCAGCACCCGATGCATTTCCTCGACTGCGCGCCGGGGGTACTCAACATGCTCCAGAGTATCGAGCGCCATTACCGTCCCAACTGAGTTATCCGGCAACTGCAATTCATGCAGATCCAATATCTGGTCTACCCCGGGTCCAGCGCGAAAATCGCTACCCACATACTCCTTGCCCGGAAAAAGCGGGCGCAGATCAGCAGCGTCGTCGTCGGCCTGGACCTGCAAGGCGCCGAATTCATATACTGGTTCAGCAAGCACCAGGTTTTGAGCGGCGATTTCGACAAATTTCCTAATGTGCTTCTGCATGCACTGGATTTCGCTGTATATGGCGGGCCATTGTAATACCCGCTGCTTCCCCATTACAACTTACTCCACTTCTCCCAGACGAAGTTGTAATCCCAATCGAGCTTGTGGGTTCTGGCGAGCTCACGCCGAATGCGCCGACGTCGACGATAGGCACCCGGGTGCCACTCGTGAAACTGGATCATGAAACATTCCACCCGGTCCATAAGCCCTGTGTCGATCATCTTTTCCAACAAGGGAAATTCCGCCCCCTCGATATTAATTTTCATCAAGTCGACCCTGCCCAGTTCGAGTGAACGCCAGGCCTCATCCACCGCTACAATCTTGACCGCGACCCAGTCTGCACCCCTGTCAACCCGTTCGTTGTGGTAGGTAGATGAACCAAGGCCGCGCAGTGAAATATTGGCCGCCTCGCTGCAGCCTCCCAAACCGTAGGGTTGGGGAAGCAACTGCGGGAACTCCACTACTTTTCCCTGCAGTGCCTGGAAGCTGTTGGGGTTCGGCTCAAAGGCGTAAATCGTGGGTTGATACCTGAGGGATATTTGCCGCGACCATTCACCGGTAAATGCACCCACGTCTAGCACCACGCTCTGGCGGTCGAGCTCATGTTCGTACAGAATATCGGGCTTCTCAATATTCGCGGCGATAAATTTGTAAAAGGAGGGTCGATAATAGTGCAGTTCAAGTGCTTGCTTTACAAAACCAGCTGTCTTCCTCTCCTTGTATCGCAGGTACAATGTGCGAGGGTAGAGCACAAGCTTCTTCAAATCGTAGGCTGTTATAAAGAATTTACTCAAAGGTGTACTGCTCTTGCTAAATGAATCGAAAAATAGCCGCATGGGTCGATAAACAGGTAATACATGAACTCTAGCCTGGTGGATACTAACAGATTTGGGCAGTTGATCACGCTGGCCGGCCTTATCGCGCTGGCGCTGGCGCTGGCGCTTGGCGCACAGCTATCCAGCGGCACCCGAGTCAGTGCAAAAACAGCGGAAGATACACGCGCGGATAGCGATAAGCCCAACATCTTGATGATAGTCGCCGATGACCTGGGCTACGACGATAGCACGCTCTACAATCCCGCCTCCCCGGCCCGTACGCCAGCCCTGCAAGAGCTCGCCCGGGAGGGTGTGCTGTTCTCCCGGCACTATGCGGATGCAACGTGCACCCCCAGCCGTGTATCGATTCTCTCGGGCATGTATGCGGAAAGAATGGGCTTCAGGCAGAACGGACTGGAGATACCGCCGGAAATCATCACGCTACCGGAAGCGTTGCACAATGCCGGTTACCAGACCCACCTCGTCGGCAAGTGGCATGCCGGGGAAGCGCGGCCTGAAAGTCTGCCGCTGTCGCAGGGATTCGATAGCTTCTTCGGTTTTCACAATCAGTGGGAGCTGGCCGGGGAAGTAACTCCGACAACGCGGGGAAGGCAAAAACCCACCTACAACAATCCCTGGCTGAGAGAGGGGCGCGCGCCCCTGGTTCAACACAGCGGACACCTGACAGACATTCTTGTCGAAAAATCCCTACAGACAATCAGGTCCCATGCAGCTAGTGACGAACCCTGGTTTCTGTATCACGGCTTCCTGGCGCCTCACACACCGATCCAACCAGCCGAACGTTTCCGCGCGAATAGGCCTGGGGACGCAGAAGGCCAATACCTGGCCTTGGTAGACCAGATGGACGATGCCGTCGGGCAGCTAATGACGGCGCTGCGCGAGACCGGCCAGGACGAAAACACGCTGGTGATCTTCGTC
>JAPUKZ010000259.1 GCA_027295405.1 Gammaproteobacteria bacterium | reverse complement strand
CCCGTTGGGGTCCATCAGGTAGATTTCGTACAGGTCTTCAACGTAAGTGGCGTTGCCACCGGAAATATGCGAGCTCCGCCACAGGAGCTCCATGTTACTTTCTTGCATTACTTACCTGCTATGGGTCAGGGCTCAAGCGCTCTGGGTAACTTCAGTGTGGCACAAAATCAGGTGGCCCGTTGCAATAACATATTCCGGATATGGCCGATGGCACGGGTGGGATTGAGGCCCTTGGGACACACCGCGACACAGTTCTGGATGCCGTGGCAACGGAATACACTGAAGGGATCGTCCAGTTTTGCCAGGCGTTCCTCGGTGGCGGTATCGCGACTGTCCGCGAGGAAGCGATAGGCTTGCAGCAGGCCCGCAGGGCCTATAAACCGATCCGGGTTCCACCAGAAAGAGGGGCAACTGCTGGAACAGCAGGCGCAGAGGATGCATTCGTAGAGCCCATCCAGTTTTTCCCGCTCCTGGGGGCTTTGCAGACGCTCTATGGCTGGCGCCGGTGTATCGTTTTGCAGGTAGGGCTCAATTTTTTCATACTGCTGGTAGAACAGGCTCATATCGACTACCAGGTCCCGCACCACCGGCAGCCCCGGCAGTGGGCGCACGATCAGCTTGTTGTTTTTCACAGTTTCCGACAACGGGCTTATACAGGCCAGCCCATTCTTGCCATTCATGTTCAGGCCATCGGAGCCACACACGCCCTCGCGACAGGAACGGCGGAAGGCAACAGTGGAATCCTGAGCCTTGATCAACTCGAGCACATCCAACACCATCAGATCCTTGCCACCGGTGTCGACCTCGAGATCCTGCATATAGGGCTCGCTGTCTGTCTCCGGGTTATAGCGGTAGATACTTACTTGCAACATAAGGTCTGATCCCCTTAATAAGTCCGAATTTTTGGCTGGAAGGGTTCCACGGTCTTGGGCTCAAAGTTCACGCCGCGCTTGCCCACACTCTTGTCGTAGGGGAAATACAGGGAGTGACACAGCCAGTTTTCATCATCCCGCTCCGGGAAATCCTCGCGCGCGTGCGCGCCCCGACTTTCCTTCCGCTCCTGGGCGGTAATAGCCGTGGCCTCGGCTACTTCGAACAGGTTGTGCAATTCCAGCGCTTCCAGGCGGGCCGTGTTGTAGGCCTGACTCTTGTCCTGCAAGTGCACGTTTTCAACACGACCCCGCAACTCGGCCAGCTTGTTGATGCCCTGCTGCATAAACTCGCCATTGCGGAACACACCGAAGTGGTTCTGCATGATGCTCTGTAATTCCTTGCGCAACTCCGCAACACCCTCGCCGGAGCTGGAGTTGTTCAATTTGTCCAGCCGTGACATGGCGCTGTCGATATCCGAGTCACTGGCGTCACGCAACTCGATGCCTTCGCGCAGGGATTTTTCAATGAACAGACCGGCGGCGCGGCCAAATACCACCAGATCGAGCAGGGAGTTGCCGCCCAGTCGATTGGCGCCGTGCACAGACACACAGGCCACTTCTCCGCAGGCATACAGCCCGGGAATCACATGGTCATTACCCTGGGCATCAACACTCAAAGCCTGGCCGTGCACATTGGTGGGAATACCGCCCATCATATAGTGACAGGTTGGCACCACCGGCACCGGCTCTTTGACCGGATCCACATGGGCGAAGGTGCGCGAGAGTTCACAGATACCCGGCAGCCGACTTTCCAGCACTGCCTCGCCCAGATGGTCTAGCTTCAGGAGGACATGATCTCCTTCCGGCCCGCAGCCGCGCCCTTCCAGGATTTCCTGCACTATGGAGCGAGCCACCACATCGCGGCCGGCCAGGTCCTTGGCATTGGGTGCGTAACGTTCCATGAAGCGTTCGCCATCCTTATTGATCAGGTAACCGCCCTCGCCCCGGCAACCCTCGGTTATCAGCACCCCGGCCCCGTGTATGCCGGTGGGATGGAACTGCCACATTTCAATGTCCTGTACCGGAAAACCCGCGCGCAGCGCCATACCGATACCGTCACCGGTATTGATGTGGGCATTGGTGGTAGAAGCGTAGATACGCCCGGCTCCACCGGTGGCAAACACCGTGGCCTTGGACTTCACGTAAACCGTTTCACCGGTTTCCATGCAGATGGCAATGACACCGACCACAGCACCGTCCCGGTTCTTGATCAGGTCAACCGCAAACCACTCGTTGAAGAACACGGTGTTGTTCTTCAGATTGCCCTGGTGCAGGGTGTGTAGCAGGGCGTGACCGGTGCGGTCCGCGGCGGCACAAGTACGCGCAGCCTGCCCGCCTTCACCGAAATTCTTGGACTGGCCACCGAAGGGGCGCTGGTAAATCCGACCCTCTTCCGTGCGCGAAAAAGGCAGCCCCATATGCTCCAGCTCGAACACCGCTTCCGGGCCCACTGAACACATGTACTCGATCGCATCCTGGTCGCCGATGTAATCGGAGCCCTTGACTGTATCATACATATGCCAGCGCCAGTCGTCCTCGGGGTCGGCACTGGCGATCGCACAGGTGATCCCGCCCTGGGCGGAAACCGTGTGCGAACGGGTGGGAAATACCTTGGTGATGACGGCAGTCTTGTAACCGGATTGCGCCAGTTGCAGCGCTGCGCGCAAGCCCGCGCCGCCGCCGCCAACGATGACGCCGTCAAATGATATCGTGCGAATTCCAGCCATGTTTCAACTTCCCCAAATAATCTGGATACCCCACACCAAATAGGTGAACAGGGTGATGGCACAGGCCAGTGTGGCCAGGCCCCGCAACAGGTTGGCCTTGTCGCCCAGCATGCGCGGGGTGACATAATCGGTGAGCACACTCCACAGGCCAATCCAGGCGTGAACGGCCAGGGATAACAGTGCCGCAACACTGAAAATTCGCACCCAGGTTGGTTCGAAGGTGGATCGCCACTCGCTGTAGCTGATATCCGGGTGAGTGACCAGCACAGCGCCAATAAATCCGAAATAACACAACAGAACAACGCCGGTGACACGCTGCATTAACCAGTCATAAAGACCGGAGCGCCCAAAATTCGTGACTGCAGTTACCATATCCACATGCCCGCCATAAGGATCAGTACTATAGAGCCAATCATAGTAATTTTCGAGGCCAGGATGCCGCCCTCCAGGCTTTCCCCAACACCGACCTCTCCCAACATATGTTTAACACCCGCTACGGCGTGATAAATAAGACCGGAAACAATGGCCCACATCACGAATTTTGACAGCGGAGAGTTCAGCGACTGCTTGAGCTCGTTGAAACTGGCTTCACTGGCCAGACTGGCATCCAGGGCATAGATCAATACGGCCATGCCCACAAAAATAAATATGCCGGAGGCGCGCGTGAGGATGGATACCAGGGCCGGCAGGGGTAGCCGAATGGTGGTCATATCCAGGTTTACGGGTCGATTGTCTTTCACGGTAATACACACCTGTTAGGGCCGCTCGGTGGCCGCCGTTTATCGAAAGAATGTGCGGCCAACTGTAGCGCCGGGAGCATCTGTCCCCGCTGGACCGGCCGGAATTATAGTGACATCGCCAAGCAAATACAATTGACAAAATCAGCCGAAACTCTATAGTTGAGCACCCGAGTTGTGCACCGCAGGACCCCACATGAGTGACAAAAAAGCCTTCCTGAAGGTCGACGGTAGAGATGAAGCCATCGAGCTGCCCATTTACTCCGGCAGCATTGGCCCAGATGTTATTGATGTAGGCGGCCTGTCCAGCCAGGGCATGTTTACCTACGACCCCGGCTTCATCTCCACCGCCGCCTGTGAATCCCAAATCACCTATATCGACGGCGACAAGGGGGTATTGTTGCACCGCGGCTACCCTATAGAGCAACTGGCAGAACACTCTGATTACCTGGAAACCTGCTATTTGCTGTTGTACGGCGAACTGCCGAGCACCCAACAGAAGGCAGAATTTGAGAACACCGTGCGCTACCACACCATGGTGCACGACCAATTAACCTCCTTTTTCCACGCCTTTCGCCGCGATGCCCATCCCATGGCGATTATGTGTGGGGTGGTTGGCGCTCTCTCCGCGTTCTACCACGACTCGCTGGATATCGCCGACGAGCGGCACCGGGAAATTGCCGCCTTCCGCCTGGTCGCGAAAATGCCGACGCTGGCAGCCATGAGCTACAAGTTTTCCATCGGCCAGCCCTTTATGTACCCGGACAATAATCTCAGTTACGCCGAGAACTTTCTGCATATGATGTTCGGCACGCCCTGCGAAGACAGCGTGGTCAACCCTGTGCTGGCCAAGGCCATGGATCGCATCTTCCTGTTGCACGCCGACCACGAACAAAATGCGTCCACCTCCACGGTGCGGCTCGCCGGCTCCTCCGGCGCCAACCCCTTCGCCTGCATCGCGGCGGGAATCGCTGCCCTGTGGGGCCCCTCCCACGGCGGTGCCAACGAGGCCGTACTCAACATGCTGGAGGAAATTGGCGATGTCAGCCACATCGAGGAATTTGTCGCACGCGCCAAGGACAAGGACGACCCTTTCCGGCTGATGGGATTTGGCCATCGGGTCTACAAAAACTTCGATCCCCGCGCCAAGGTGATGAAGGAATCCGCGGATGAGGTGCTGGCCGAGTTGGGAATCGATAACGACCCACTACTGGCCATCGCCAAACGACTGGAAGAAATTGCGCTGGAGGACGAGTACTTCATCGAGAAGAAGCTCTACCCGAATGTGGATTTTTACTCCGGCATCATTCTCAAGGCCATCGGTATTCCCACCAGTATGTTCACAGTGATTTTTGCGGTGGGGCGCACGGTTGGCTGGATCGCACACTGGCATGAAATGATCAGCGGCAGTTACCGGATCGGGCGCCCGCGCCAACTCTATACAGGGTACAAGCAGCGAGACTACAAGCCGCTAGACCAGCGCTAGTGCACTTTATTCATTACAGTACACTAGTGTACGGCCTCATCTTATTGGCGCATCCAGAGGCGGCGCGCTAAATGCCCGACTTTGTCATCAGCGGCACCGGGCTGTACACGCCCAGCCAGAGCATCAGTAATGCGGAACTGGTGGAATCTTTCAATGCCTACGTTGACCTGTTCAATGGGTCGCACGCCACGGCAATAGCCGCTGGGGAAGTTGCGGCGCTGGAATACTCCTCGGTTGAATTCATTGAGAAAGCCTCCGGCATCAAAAGTCGCTATGTGATCGACAAGGCCGGCATTCTCGATCCCCAGCGCATGACGCCGCGCATTGCCGAACGTCCCAATGATGAGGCCTCACTGCAGTGTGAAATCGGATTGGCCGCGGCCCGTGGGGCCATGGCACAGGCCAACAAGAGCCCTGCAGACATTGATGCGGTGCTGGTGGCCTGCTCCAACCTGCAACGCCCCTACCCCGCCATGGCGGTTGAATTGCAGGCGGCTCTCGGAGTTGAAGGCTTTGGCTTCGATATGAACGTGGCCTGTTCCTCCGCTACCTTCGGCATTCAGGCTGCACGTGACAGCATCGCCAACGGCAGCGCCCGTTGCGTGCTGGTGGTCAATCCGGAAATCTGCAGTGCCCACCTCAACTTTCGCGACCGGGATGCGCACTTTATTTTCGGCGATGTCTGTACCGCGGTCGTGGTTGAAAGCACTGCCACTGCGACCTCCGACCATCAATTCAAGATTCTCGGCAGCCGCCTGCGCACCAGCTACTCCAACAACATCCGCAACAATTTTGGTTTCCTGAACTGTGGCGACGAAAACGGCATTGGCCAGGCGGATAAACTGTTCGTGCAAAATGGGCGCAAAGTGTTCAAGGAAGTCTGCCCCATGGTGGCCCAGCAGATTGTCGAGCACCTCGCCAGCCTGGAACTATCGGGTGAAAGTATCAAACGCATGTGGTTACACCAGGCCAACCTGAGCATGAACCAGCTCATCAGCAGACGGGTTCTGGGGCGGGAGGCAACCGCCGACGAGGCGCCCATCATCCTCGACGAGTACGCCAACACCAGTTCCGCGGGCTCGATTATCGCCTTTCACAAGCACAGCGAGGATTTCAGCAGCGGGGATATCGGCGTGCTGTGTTCCTTTGGTGCTGGCTACAGCGTTGGCAGCATCATACTAGAGCGCGTCTGAGCCGAGAATTTCCGGCAACGCCTGCAGCAACTGTGCACATTCATCCTCGTCGCCGACACTGATACGCAAAAACTGGTTGATGCGCGGCTTGTCAAAGTAGCGCACCAGAATGGCGCGCTCTCGCAGCGCCTCCGACAGGGTGCGGGCGTCGTGCTGCAGGTGCCGCACAAACAGGAAGTTGGCAGCGGACGGCAGTACCTCAAAGCCCATAGCCTGCAGCGACTGCAGCAAGCCATCGCGGATGTTCACCAGCCGGGCACAGCTGGCCACAAACCAGTCATGGTCTTCCAGCGCCGCTACTGCACCGGCCTCCGCGAGGCGGTCCAGTGGATAGGAATTGAAGCTGTTCTTGACCCGCTCCAACCCCGCAATGAGCTCTTCATCGCCAAAGGCTGCACCCACACGCAAGCCCGCTAGCGCCCGTGACTTGGACAGGGTCTGAATCACCAGCAGATTGGGGTAGTCGGCAATAAGCGAGGCCGCGGATTCGCCGCCGAAATCGATATAGGCCTCATCCACTATGACCACAGTATCCCGGTTGTTCTGCAACAGCGTCTTAATGTGCTGCAGTGGGGTCAGCAATCCGGTCGGCGCATTGGGATTAGGGAAAATAATACCGCCATTGCGGCGGCGGTAATCCTCCAGCGCGATGCTGAAATCCTCCCGCAGTGGAATCGCCTGCTGCTGCAGGCCGTACAGACCACAGTACACCGGGTAGAAACTGTAGGTAATGTCCGGAAACAGTATTGGCGCAGCAGGCTGCATCAGGGCCTGGAAGCTGTGCGCCAGTATTTCGTCCGAACCATTGCCGACAAACACCTGTCCGGGAAGAACTCCAACGGCAGCGGCGAAAGCCCGGCGCAGGGCGCTGCTGTCCGGGTCCGGGTACAGCCGCAGATCATCATCAGCCGCCCCGCGCAGCGCCTTGAGCACCTGCTCCGAGGGGCCCCAGGGCAACTCGTTGGTGTTGAGTTTGATCAACCCCGGCAGTCTGGGTTGCTCCCCGGAAACATAGGGTGACAAGCTCTTCAGCAAGGGACTCCAGTAGCGTGACATCAGGTCACCTCGTAATATAACGGTGCACGATTCTACTCAAAATCAGCGCTCAATGCTTGTCTCGCAGCCCGCGGCAGGGGCTCATACTTTATATCCCCTGTCACAACTCATATACTGTCGGGCTAATCCTGTAGAGCACCTTCACATGGCACCCCGGAACCCCTTTACCAACCTTTTCGTGAAATCTCCGATGGGTCCACTGCAGGACCATATGTCCAAGGTGCACGCTACCACCAGGGCGCTGGTGCCCTTTCTCAAGGCTGCCCAAAAGGGTGACTGGGAGATGGCCAAAACCCTGCAGAAAGAGGTTGTGAAACTGGAACACGAGGCCGACAAGCAGAAGCGCGCGGTGCGGCGTCACTTGCCGAAAAGCCTGTTCATGCCGGTGTCCCGCTCCGATTTGCTGGAACTGGTGAGTGTGCAGGATCACATTGCCAATGCCAGTAAAGATGTCGCCGGCCTGATGCTGGGGCGCAAGATGGCATTCCCGGAAAAGGTCAGCCAGGATCTGCTGGATTACGCCGAGGCCAGTGTGGACACGACCAAGCAGGCCATGATCGCCGTACAGGGCATTGATTCGCTGCTGGAGGTGGGTTTCAGTAGCCGCGAGGTGTCCTCAGTGGAAGACAAGATCGGCGAGATAAACACCCTGGAGCATCGCACTGACAAGCTGCAGATAAAACTGCGGGCCAGGTTATTCAAGTTGGAGAACGACCTGCCCCCGGTGGAAGTCATGTTTCTTTACCAGATCATCGACTGGCTGGGGAGCATTGCAGACCACGCCGAAAAAGTCGGCAGCCGCCTGCAAGTCCTTATCGTCCTTTGAGCGAAGCTAGTGTACTGCATCGTGCAATAACCTCAATACTTGAATACCGTGTCGAGCATGATGCGGTCGAAGTCCCGCTCGTCACCCTGATTGCCGTCTATTTTTAGCTTGAAGTAAGTCAGCTTGAGCTTCCACGCCTGGTTAATGGCATAGCCGGCCTTGAACACGTGGCCCTTGGCATCGGTGCCGCCGCCACCAAAATCCGAGTCAGTCAACAGACCCAGTACCGCGTCCGCCTCCAGGTCCTGCCAGATATAGGCCACCTCCCAGCTGCCTTTGGATTTAGCCTTGCCGAGTTTGAGCCCAACCGCGTAGCCGGTATCGTTTTCATCCGCATCGTCATTGACGACATAGTCCGCGAACACGCTGACCGGCAGTTCGGCGATATTCATTGAGGCATCGGCGAAGACCTCGATTTCCTTATAATCGTAGACATAACTACAACCCAGGTTGTTGACGAAGTCTTCGCAGGTAAAACTGTTGCCGAAGAAATCACTCGGGCCGCCGAAAAAAGGTTCACCGCCGGCGGTATCCATATCGTAGTAACCCACACCCGCAACCAGTGCAGCGCCCCCCAGGGCCCCCTTGAAGCCCGCCTGGGTGCCCCAGGAAAACTCGGTATTACTCTTCTTGCGATCGCTCTCCAGCCAGGCGCCGCCGGCACTGGCAAAGAAGACGCCGCTACTGAAGGTCGCGGCAATCCCTTCCGGGTTGTAATCACCATCCCAGATCAGGCCGTGTTTTTGCGGGCGGTACCAGATGTTCTTGAATTTGCCACCGATAACATTCAGGTTATCAACGGCGGCCCAGTTGAAGTAAGCCAGGTCCAGACGCAGGTCCTTGGTGGAACCGCCACCACCCAGGGTCTGGTTGCTGGAAGTTGGCTCATCGCCGCCGGTGGCAAAGCCCAGGCCAACCTCTACATGGTCTTCCAGTTGCGCGACGATGACTGCGCGGGCGCGGATACGATTGCGATCACGAGCGGGGTCGTCCTGCACATCGATGGACTCATAGCGATAGCGGAAATCACCCCTGATCTTGATACGGTCCGTCCAGGAGGCAGCCGATTTGGACTCGCCCACCATGGCGACCTGCTCCGGGTTGATCCGCACATCACGCAGAGTCTGTTCCTTGGCATCCTTCAGGCGGGCATTTTCGACCTCCAGCGCATTCAGTCGCTGCGCCAGGGCGGCGAATTCCGCGCGCATTTCCGCGAATTCCGCGTCACTGACCGCGGCCGTCGCCGCAGATGATGCTGCAATTACAGCCGCACCGATAACTGCTGTTGCTGGTTTCATGTTAAAACTCTCCTGCTGTTTTAGTTTTCAGCCCCGCTCCAGATCACAGGTACCTGACACTATATTGCCGCTATATGACAGTTTTGATGTTACGGGGGCGTTTCAAGACAGTAGTAGCCGACAATTTCCAGGGCCATTCGCAGCCTGTCACGAATGGCAAATTCATCATCCACAACAAGCACAGTGCGCTCTGTCATAATTCCGTGACCCCGCTTTGTTGGTACGCCACGGTATTAGAATCGCCAATTATTACAGAATTATGAAAAGCGCCGGCCGTCAACGCAGGGAGGCGTTAATATTCTCCAGCACTTTGCTCCCGGGGCACAGATCCTCGGGACCCAATTGGTTCAAGGGCCGCGTCACCGTATCCAGCGCCTCGTGGAGGTCTCGGGAATCGCGATCCATGAAGATCAGGCCGGTGAGAATCTGACCCTGCTGCCGATGCTGCTCAATGACATTCATGGCTGAAGCCCGATCGAAGGGATCCAGACCTTCCGTCAATTTGTGCAGGTGGATGACCGAACCGTCGTGCATGGTCACCTCGTTGGAGGTGCCGGGATGATAGCTGGCGGTAATTTCCTGGCGCATGGGTACAAAGTCCAGGGTACCCGTGGCCTCGGAGTGAGCCCGTACAAATTCATAGGACTTGGTAGAAGCCTCGGTGTTGTTGAAGGTGACGCAGGGGGAGATCACGTCAATCAGGGCGAACCCCTGGTGAGTGATCGCGGCTTTGATCAGAGGTACCAGTTGCTCCCTGTCTCCTGAAAAACTGCGCGCCACAAAGCCGGCACCTATCTGCAAGGCGGTGGCGCACAGGTCTATGGCGGTGAACGGATTGGGGTCACCCTTTTTGCTCCTGGAGCCTTCATCCGCGGTGGCGGAATCCTGGCCCTTGGTCAGGCCATAACAACCATTGTTCATGACGATATACACCATGTTCAGGTTGCGGCGGATAGCGTGGGTGAACTGCCCCAGTCCAATAGAGGCGGTGTCGCCGTCGCCAGAAACTGCCAGGTAAATCAGGTCGCGGTTGGCCATATTGGCACCGGTGGCCACGGAGGGCATACGCCCATGGACGGAATTGAAACCGTGGGATTTGCCGAGGAAATAATTCGGCGTCTTTGAGGAACAGCCTATGCCTGAAATCTTGGCGATTTTATGCGGCTCAATTGACATCTCGTGCACGGCTTTGACTATGGCGCCGCTGATAGAATCGTGGCCGCAACCGGCGCACAGAGTCGACAGAGAGCCCTCGTAATCGGCCTTGGTATAACCCAGGTCATTGACCGCCAGCTCCGGGTGACGAAAGGTGGGATTGATATAACTCATGAGCCTTCTCCGCTACTGAGGCGCGCTGTCTCTCGCCGTAGGGGCGTGACATTACTGCCCGGAATTTTTTTCAGTATCTGCTTGCGAATATTGCGCGCGCTGATCGGTGTACCGTCAAAACACAAGACAGATTTCAGTTTGTCGGGACCGAACTCAAACTCAGCCATGAGCAGGGTGCGCAACTGGGAATCCCGATTCTGCTCGATAACGAAGGTTCGCTCGTGGGCGTCAATGAACTGCTCCACCTCGTCGTTGAAGGGAAATGCGCGGACCCGCATGGCGTCGATCGCGATTCCCTCTTCCGCCAGGTAGTCCAGCGCTTCCAGCGAGGAGGCCTCACTGGTGCCAAAGAAAATCACACCGTATCCGGTCTCCCTGGCCGCCGGGGTCATGATGGGCCCCGGCACATACTGCTTGGCGGTTTCCCACTTGGCCATCAGCCGATGCATATTGCGCTCATAGGCCTCGCCGCTTTCGGTGTAGGTGGCGTACTCATCATGCGAGGAGCCACGGGTGAGGAAAGCGCCCTTGGTTGGGTGGGTGCCGGGATAGGTGCGGTAACAAATGGCGTCCTTATCCACATCGAGGTAGCGGCCAAACTCTTCCATATCGTCCAGGTCCTCGGCGGACAATACCTTGCCGCGATCGTATTCGCGATCGTCGTCCCAGTGCAGGGGCTCCGACATATTGTCGTTCATGCCCAGATCCAGGTCCGACATCAGGATGATCGGCGTCTGCAGCCGCTCCGCCAGGTCGAAGGCATCTGCGGCCATATCAAAACACTCCCGCGGCGTCGAGGGGAACAACAACACGTGCTTGGTATCTCCGTGTGACGCATAGGCAGAAGACAATACGTCTGACTGCTGGGTGCGAGTCGGCATGCCAGTAGAAGGGCCGGCGCGCTGGACATCCATAACCACAGTGGGAATTTCGGCAAAATAGGCCAGCCCCAGAAACTCGCTCATCAGTGAGATACCAGGCCCGCTGGTTGCGGTAAAGGCACGCGCCCCGTTCCAACTGGCGCCAATCACCATACCGATGGCCGCCAGCTCATCTTCCGCCTGCACAATGGCGTAATTCTTGCGCCCGCTGCCCGGGTCAATGCGCAGGCGTTTGCAGTATTTTTCAAAGGCATCCACCACCGAGGTGGAAGGTGTGATGGGATACCAGGCCGCCAGGGTGGCGCCGCCATAAATGGCACCCAGGCCAATGGCGCTGTTGCCATCGATCAAAATTCTGTCGCCGACCAGGTCGCGATGCTCGACCCGGATCGACAAGGGGCAATCAAAATTTTCGAGAGTATACTGGTGGCCCAGTTCCAGGGCGTGGATATTGGGTGCAACAAGTTTTTCCTTGCCCTTGAACTGATCCCCCACCAGCTCGGTGATCACGCCCATGTCGATATCCAGCAAGGCCGCCAGGGCGCCCACGTAGATCACGTTTTTGAACAACTGGCGTTGGCGCGGATCGTTGTATTCCCGGTTGCAGATGCGGGTCAGGGGCAGCCCGATGATCTCCACATCGTTGCGGATCAGGCGCAGGTCCAGGGGCTTGGTGTTGTCGTAGATGAAAAAGACTCCGGTTTACAGCTCCTGGATATCCTGCGGCATGCTCTGCGGATTGACGCTGAGCATGATATCCACACCGCCGCGGCGGCCCAGGTAGCCTTTTTCGCTGACCCGCACCTCGTACCTGGTCGGCAAACCCTGAATATTCGACGGGAAAATGTTCTTGGGACACACCGGCAAACCCATGCGAAACAGGGCCTTGGCGAACAGGTGGTTGGCACTGGCGGAGCCGGTACCGTTGACATTCGCAAACTTGATAACGAAATCGTTGACGGACTGAATAGTTTTCATCGCTTACTGCCCCGCCATGGTGACGTTGTACAGGAACTTCTGCATATCCCAGGCGGTAGTGGGACAGCGTTCGGCACAGAGGCCGCAGTGCAAGCAAACGTTTTCATCCTTGACCATCACCCGCGTGGTGGGCAGAACCTCGGAGACATATAAATCCTGGGCGAGATTGCCCGCAGGCGCAGTCAGACGTTCGCGCAGGGTTTCCTCTTCACCGTTGGCAGTAAAGGTGATGCAATCCGTGGGACAAATATCCACACAGGCATCACACTCAATGCAGCGGACAGCTTCAAAAACCGTCTGTACGTCACAATTGAGGCAGCGCTGTGCCTCCTTGAAGCCAGTACTGATATCGAAACCCAGTTCCACTTCCACTTTGCGATCGGCGAGGGTCTTTTTCTTGTCCGCCTGGGGCACTATAAAGCGCAGGTCTGCTTCGATCGCATTGTCATAGCTCCACTCGTGCACACCCATCTTCTGGCTGAGCAAAGTGACGCCGGGCGCCAGGCGATTGCGCACATCCTCGCCACGACACAACAAATCGATGGAAATCGCCACCTGGTGGCCGTGGGCCACGGCGGTGATTATATTCTCCGGGCCAAAGGCCGAGTCGCCGCCAAAGAACACCTGTTCATGGCTGGACTGGAAGGTTAGCTCGTCCACCACCGGCATATCCCACTTGCCGAATTCGAGGCCAATATCGCGCTCGATCCAGGGAAAGCTGTTCTCCTGGCCAATGGCTATCAGCACCGCGTCCGCTTCCATAAACACCAGGTCCTCCCCGGTGGGAATGAGGCTGCGTTGGCCTTCCTCGTCGTAAACGGCATCCACTTTCTCGAAGGTGACGACCTTGAATTACCCGTCTTCAACCACGAATTACTTGGGCACGTGATTGTAATAGATGGGTATATCTTCATTCAT
>JAPUKZ010000258.1 GCA_027295405.1 Gammaproteobacteria bacterium | reverse complement strand
GGTCGCCGTCGGTGCAGGCTGCTGCTCATCGATGGCATCCAGGGCGTAGCTGCGGATGAGTTTGGGCATCAGCTTGTTGCAGGTGCTGCTCACGTCGAACAGTTCCATGCCACGAATTTCGCCGTTGATGCTAAAACAGGCACCGACCTGGGTGTCGCCGACCTGGAATGCCTCGACATATTCATCGACCGGGGTCGAGAAATGCTCGTAGACGTCGGCAATGGCCGCGGTGTCGGAGTTGACCGCCATGCTGTCCATCTTGCATTCGATATCGGACCAGACTGCCATCTGGTCGGCGCCGCGGGATCCGAACATGGCCATGTCCCGGCTGACCTGCTCCGCCTTGCGCGCCCGCCCGCGGCTGAAAAAGGCCCGGTCGGCGGAGTCGAATTCCCGGCTGCGGTGGCTCCAGCGCCCCTGCTCCACGCAGGACACCGGAATTTCCAGCCGGGTATTGGCCGCCACCAGCAGGCTCAGGTTGAGAATGCGGTTCTGTTTGGCCCCGATCAATTCTTCCCCATCCAGCAGGAACAGCGACACGTCGGCGTTGTTTTCCAGCAACAGGGTCGGCACGCTGCCGGATTCCGAGACCTCGGTAACCACGGCCAGCCCCTCGGCCTGTGCTTCGTCCAGGGTCAGGTAGTCGGCGATCCCCGGTGTGGCCGCCAGCAGTGGCGTGATCTCCAGGTTCGCGAAGGCCTGGGCTTCGCCCAGGGTGATGTTGCTCAGTGCGGTGTTGATAGCGGTCATTGTCGTTCTCCCTCTTCGTCGTGTTTTTGGCGGGGATATGTATACTAGTCGCAAGCAGCGACATGTATAGAGTGTATACATGAACATGTCGTGTTTTAGCGCGGGTCGCGCTGCCGGGCTTCCCGGCAGTGCAACAAACATCCGCGACTACGCCGGGCAGTCCTCTTCCTCCTCTTCCTGGTCTTCTTCCCTTCTCATTTCGAGCCACTCATCCGCAAGCGCCAGGTAGCAAGCCTGGATCTTGGGGTAAAAGGGCGAACTCAGGGAGATGAAATCGACAAGCTCCTCGTCGTCGTAGCCGTGTTCGTACATCATCTCCCAGCTTGAGGTCAGGATGCCCCCCGAGTAGACAGAACCCGGTATGTAGGCCCCGTCGATGAGTTCCATCAACTCGGAAAGTGACAGGGGCTGTTCGCGGGTCTCGAAGGGCAGCACGTAGCGCATCCCCTCCTCGTCCTCGTACTCCCCCACGATCCGGTAGCGGATGACGCCGTCGGCCTGACGGGCGCGCGTGCTGACCTGGTCGCCGGTGGTGGATTGCATGCTCAGCCGGGCGATTTCCACCTCCCCCGCTTCGGTATCGGGCAGGTACTCGCCGCCCAGGCACAGGGGGTGGACCCGGCCCCAGGCTGCCCGCTCTTCGTGGGTCAATGCCTCCCTGGCGAGGAACGCGTCCAGACCGCTGAATCCGCAGGCTGCATAGGCCAGGCGGGCAATATCCTGGCGCTCCTTGCCGCGGATGCGTGATAACAACTGCTCGGGGGTGAGTGACTCGGGCCAATAGGTGTCCGGCCGGTAGTTCAGGTCGATGGTGTTCATGTGCGTACTCCGGTAGTGAATTCAACGGGAGCAGCAGGAAGGATATGAGGGAAACCTGATTGGTTGCCTCTTGGCCACATCCCCGTTAGGGAAACCACCTTGCCCAGGTTGGCAGGTTGGTAGGGCGTTTGCCCTTCTTGATGCTCGGTAGTGAGTATACACCCGAGTGGCGGGGTCATTACGCGTTCAGGGGAAAATCTTCGCTCGCTGCGGCCATACCTGTCGCCTTTTCGAGCAGGTACAGGCGTCATGGATTGCACACGGGGATGGCAAACTGTCGATCAAGTCAGAGGATTGTGACGGGCTCAGGAAAGTGTTCCGTGGCGATCCGGCATGTTCTGTGGCTTCCCGGCACTTGGCGTTGCGCTTGGGAACGGGATTAGGGAACGGGGTCAGGCTTGACCGTTAATATCGATAAGAATATAGTTGTACGATAATGCTATCGATCGTGGTGATCTTCATGACAGCTGTTACTGTCTCCCCCAAATTCCAGGTTGTGATTCCTAAAAATATCCGGGAATCCATGGGTATTTATGCGGGTCAAAAGGTTCAAATTTTGACGTATCAAAATCGTATTGAACTCATACCCTTAAAACCCATGAAAGAAATGAGGGGCTCGCTTAAAGGTATCATGACTGATGTTCAAAGAGATGATGACCGCATATGAATGTTGTCGATTCATCGGCCTGGCTGTCTTATTTCGCAGACGACAAAAACGCAGCGGCTTTTGCCAAAGCGATCGAAGACCTCGATCAATTGTTGGTGCCCAGTATCACTCTCACCGAGGTATTCAAAAATGTTCTTCAACAACGCGATGAAGAGTCGGCTTTAGCGACTGTCGCTCATATGCAACAAGGGCAAGTTATTTCACTGGATTCAGAACTCGCTATTGACGCTGCGGGCTTCGGGATCATGCATCAACTACCTCTTGCCGACAGCATTATTTTTGCTACGGCGCAAAAATATGATGCAACACTATGGACTCAGGATAGTGATTTCAAAGGCCTGTCAAAGGTTAAGTATTACTCAAAGGCCAAATAATCGCATCAAGTACTGACTCCCAAGCCCCTTAACCAAGCACCACTTCGTCTGAAAACACATCCTTGAATGGCGTGTAGTTGTCCGGCCCGTATCTCGCGTGAAAAATGGCAAATGCTATCACGAGGAATTTCGAACTGCGCTTTGCAATCTCTTCCCGGTAGAGTTCCGCCACCTGCCCGGCGGGATTGCCAAAGGTGCCGCAGCCAAAAGCACCGAGCACGACATACTTTATTTCGTGCCTGGCCAACGTATCCAACTGCGCAGAAATGCGGGAACGCATCATTGCCGGCGAGAAATGCGAGCCATCCCGGCGATCCACAGCGGCCGAACGCAGCTCCAGAAAAGGAAATATCTTGTCGTCGTCCAACCAGGGATAGCCGAGGTCCGTTCTGGTCAGATCCTCGGGGCCTCTTACACAAACCCTTGGGCTCTCTATATCCAGGAACACCTCGCCCTCCTCGCCAGAAACCAGTGCGGTCCACTCTGGCCGATAACAGTCATTCCTCTCGTCAGCGCTGCGCGAATCAATGCTGAAATGCCAGTCTGTGCGGCGAAACATATTTTCTTCCTGGGCCATTGAACCCTCGACGTAACCGCCGCCGGGCACATAGGCATTGGCCATGTTCAGCACGGCGAACGTGGCGCCATGCCCTCGCGTCAGCCACTGCGTAACCTGGCCCCAGTCGCCGCAGTGTAACGCAGGGAAATCCTTACAAGTCCGGCACGGAAGCCATGAGCCCTACAATATTTCGCGAGCGCGGATACCGCTTCTACTTCTTCTCTCGGGAGGAGGCCAGGCGGCATGTCCACGTATTTTGCACAGAAGTAGAGGCCAAGTATTGGCTTCAGCCGCGGATTGAACGCGCAAAGAGCTACGGGCTTTCCAGCCAACAATTGCGTAGAATCGAAGAAATGATCCGGGAGCACGAGGATGAGCTCAACAGAGCATGGCGCAGACACTTTGGAAACTGAAGTAACCAACGTATCCAACAACGGGATCTGGTTGTTAAGTGGCGGTAAGGAGTATTTTCTCGCCTACGATGACTTCCCCTGGTTTAAAGAAGCCGCGATTGGTCAAGTGCTCAAGGTCGAAGAGCCCAGCCCTGGGCATTTCCATTGGCCCGAACCGGATGTGGACCTGGGTCTGGAATCCATCCAGCACCCCGACAAGTATCCACTCGCCGCCGGATGAAGGTGCACTGATCGCCGGCATCATTCCAGATCGAGTTCTCGTTTCTGCATTGACCCAGCGTCCCAATAACCGCAGGTAACATCAAGAATCAGCTAGCTCATGTATTTGCGGTTGATGCGCAGCGCCATGTTACTGAGCCCTATCAGCACCAGACCCATAAAAATCAGTGCGATCGGCCAGCCGATGGAGTCGACAAAATACTCGCTGGTGAAGTAACCGATATAGCCCATCATGGCCAGGGTGCTGGCGATCAGCAGGGTTCGGCTGCTGGCCAGGGTGCTGAGGTAAATCATGAAGGCGGTGAGGCCCAGGTACAGGAGGTGGAACGGCGTGTCCTGGAGCAGGTCGAAAGCGGCCCAGAGAAAGGTGACGCCGCCGACAAAATACCAGAACGGCGTGATGTTGCGGTGCGTGGTTTTGTCGATGCCATGGGTCACCAGCAGCAGCGACAGGCCGGTTACCATGAGATTGAACTCTTCATCCACGCCCAGCAGCTCAAACGCGTTCCAGAACGTGAGGGCGCCGAAGCCCAGTGCGACAAACAACAGCACGGATAGCGCAAAGCGCCTGAATACCAGCAATTGCTGTGCCAGCATGACGGTCGTCGTTGCCAGGATAGCGTGCTGCGGGTTGCCACCGGTGCCCAGTTCGTCAAACGCAACCATGATGCCCGTCGGTTGCAGCCAGGCAGCCATCAGGAACAGCGGCGTGGCGGCGCGGGCGAATTTGTCGTGATCCAGCAGCAGGATTGCCAGTATCAGCGCCACCACACCCGGGCCCAGCGTGATGATGATGCGCGCCGCGCTGTTCATGCCATCCCAGAACATGGCGATGTACACGACAATGCCGGCAAACACGAAAATGCCGCCGATGTAGGCCAGCAGGCGCCGGATAATCCCACTGGCGGGGCCGCCGCCCTCCTCCCCGGTCGCGGTGTTCAGTGCCGCTTCTATGGCTTTGGCGGAGAGGTCGTTACGCTGGGCAATCTCGACAATTTCAGCGAGCGCGACATCCCGCGCACTCATGAATGCCCACCTTCGAGCACCCAGCCCAGGAATCTCAGGTTGCCCTGGTACTGGTTACCGTGCGTGGGAATCTTGACCGCGCGACCGTCCCTGGCAATGGTGCCCCGGTAGCGGTAGCCGCCGCCGAAGAAAAAGAAGCCGTGGCCGCCGCGGTAGCTGGCGTCAAAACTGTAGCCATCGGGGGCCATACTCTCTTTGCTCAATGTGTATTGGTCCGCTTCCGGGATGTTGAGTTCCTGTCCGTCCTGCAGGTCACCCGGGATGTCGATGCTGATCTCGTGGATGCTGCCGGCACTGACATCGAAGTAAAAAATCCGCGGCGTGCTGCGGTAGGTGTGCCGGTCGTCGCTGTGGAAGGTAGCGCGCAGTGTGCCGTCCCGGACTTCGAGGCGCACGGCACCGTGGACCCGGGCGTTGTAGTCATAGTATTCGGCGGTGTAAATCATGTCGTACCGGGGGGCGGGCACCGTCATCCTGGGGATGGCGGTGGCGATCCAGAAGGCCAGGACCAGCAGCACCGGCAGGCAGATCCCCGCGATCAGGGCCAGGTTGTCTTTCAGGAAGTGGCTTTTTGACATGCTTTCATTGCCCTGTTTTTCGCGCTCGACGCTGGAGGAGGTGTGCTTATACGCTGTGCGATAGCCCGGCCTTGCCGTCATTCGGCACCGGTAATCCCCGAATGCCGCCGGCACTTCTATTTCGACCACCTGCGCCCACAGTACGGCGATCGTTATAGGCATGTCCACGTATAGTGCACAGAAGGAAAGGCCAGGTATTGGCTTCAGCCGCGGATTGAATGCGCAAAGAGCTACGGGCTTTCCAGCCAGCAATTGCGTAGAATCGAAGAAATGATCCTGTAGCGCCAGGCTGTAGAATGTCAGACCGGACCCCCAAGACCCTTAATCAAGCACCACTTCGTCCGAAAACACAGCCTTGAACGGCGTGTAGTTGTCCGACCCGTATCCTGCGTGAAAAATGGCAAACGCTATCACGAGGAATTTCGAACTGCGCTTCGCAATCTCTTCCCGGTATAGTTCCGCCACCTGCCCGGCGGGATTGCCAAAGGCGCCGCAGCCAAAAGCACCGAGCACAACATGCTTTATTTCGTGCCTCGCCAATGTATCCAGCTGTGCTGAAATGCGGGAACTCATCATTGCCGGCGAGAAGTTTGAGCCATCCCGGAGATCCACGGCAGCTGAACGCAGCTCGAAAAAAGGAAATATCTGATCGTCGTCCAGCCAGGGATAGCCGAGATCCGTTCTTGTCAGATCCTCGGGGCCCCTCACACAAACCCTTGGGCTCTCTATATCCAGGAACACCTCGCCCCTCTCGCCTGAAACCAGCGCGGTCCACTCTGGCCGATAACAGTCATACCTCTCGTCATAGCTGCGCGAATCAATGCTGAAATGGCAGTCTGTGCGGCGAAACATGTTTTCTTCCTGGGCCATTGAACCTTCGACGTAGCCGCCGCCAGGCACATAGGCATTCGCCATGTTCAGCACGGCGAAAGTGGCGCCATGCTCTCGCGTCAGCCGCTGCGCAGCCTGCCCCCAGTCGCCGCTGAGTATTTGCACGGTCTGGCGACTCGCACCCGACGTTTCTTTACGGCAGCGCCATCTCTTTACATTCTGTTGTGCAATATGATGGTACTTGTCGGGTGGGTTCGCATTAGCGAAATGATCCAGCGTTTCCCTGAGCACGGCCCGGCGACGTACCCTCTGTGGATCACTGAATCCATGCCCGAGGCCGGCGAGGCTGGCTTCATCCAACAG
>JAPUKZ010000257.1 GCA_027295405.1 Gammaproteobacteria bacterium | reverse complement strand
GGTGGTGGCGTAGCGCATCGCATACAACCAATTCTGTTGGGTCGGCTCCAGGATAATATTGTATTCTGTGGTTCTCCCCCGCAGCCGCTCGGGGACCTCAACCGCACGCGCCAGCGCCGGGACTTCGCGCCAGCGCAAACTTCTCCAGGCTCCCTCTTCCAGCCGTGAAAATACCAGGCCACGCCAGTACAGCTCGCTGTGATCGGGAATCCTCCCGGCGAACTTAACCCGGAAGGCAACCTCGGCGGAGTGGCTCAGTGACGAGATATCGCCTGGCGACATGAAATCGCTGACCCCGGTTTTCGCCGCATGGCGCATCAGCGGCACACTCCAGAGTGGGGCGATGCGCGGAAACACCAGAAACAACACCAGCATCAGCGGAAAGGACTGCAGCAGGATCACGGCTGAGCGTTGTAGAGTGGAACTGGTGAACGCCTGCTCCTCTGGCTGATGCAGCGCAATCAGCGCCGTGGTGATCACCAACACCACCACCAACATATACAGCACGATATACAGTTCCTGACTGAAGAGAAATTCAGTCACACAAACAAAATAGGCCAGGAACAGCAGCAAGTAAGCATCCTTGCGCTCCGCCAGCTCTATCAGCTTGAGCGCAAAGGCCGCCAGCAGCAGGGCCACGGTTGGCTCCAGGCCGATAAGGCTGCGATAACTGTAGAAAATGCCGATCAAGCAGCTCAGCGCAAGCAGTGCTTTCAATGCCCTGCTCGGAAACCACCAATGCCCCTGGTAGACCATGATCCTGTGACCCGCAATCAACAGATACACCCCGCTTATCCACACCGGAATACGAGCCAGGTGTGGTAGCAGCAAGGCAAACTGGGCAATGATGATCCAGACCAGGGCATTGCGCGGAATCTGCTGATCTACTTTCATCTGCTGACACCGTAGAGTGCGAGATGGCGCAACACCGCCAGTCTGTGCTGCTCGCCGACATCTGGGGGCAGGTTGACACCAGGCAGGCGCAAGCCGTATTCCTCATTGGTGCGATCAAATTCCAGTACCCAGTAGCAGAGGTGGCTGAGCCGCTGTTCCACCGGTAAACCATCAAACATGGCCCAATCCAGCCACACGCTGCGATCCGCATAAGCCGTGAACTGCTTGGTCTGCAAGGGCTGCCCCTTGGCAACACTTTTCCAGAACACCTGCTTCAGCGGATCACCGCTCTGATAATCACGCAGGCCATAAAAATCATCAGATCCCGGCACCGGCACGGCGGAACCATCCGGCCGGTCAGTGGCCGCCCCCTTCAGGGGGCCACTGGTCAGGGGCCGCGGATATACCAGCGCCCGGATATCCAGGTCTATCCAGGTCCAGGCCCGCAGCAAACCCAGCGGAAATACGGTTTCAACCAGCAGGCGCCCGGGGTTGTGCCAACCGCGCCGCCCTGTGTCCAGAAACTGTTTGACGGACACCTCGCTTGCTTCCACCAGACTCACAGTCTCCGGCTCACCTCCTTCCCAATGCAGTTGGATGGCGTGATACTGGCGCCGGTTGCTACGCGACAGCGATACTTCGAATTCGGCCTTCTGGCCGGCAAAAACCGGCCTTGCCCGCACCGCCTTGATGGTGAGCCCGGAGAGATTGGCAAAAGTGTGGAGTACTGCAATTACGAAGACATTCGCCAGCAGAAACACCAGGGCGAAGCTCATGTTGTTCTGGTAGTTGATAGCCGCCACCAGCATTACCAGCAGGCTGAACAGAAAGTACAAGCCCGCGCGCGAAGGAAAGATAAATATGCGCTTCTGATTGAGGGTGACAGACTTGGCCGGCGGAATGCGTCGATTGATCCAGCTCTTCCAGCGCTGCCTGGCGCGGTGCTGATAGCGCTGTAGTAGACCCGGCTCCGCCACATTCAACATCGAAACAGACCTCCGCTAGTAGACTAGGTCGCTATCACTTCCACGTTAGCCAGGGTATCGCGGATCAAGGCATGGCTGTCGCTGGCGTAATCGCTGCTGGGCACCAGCCGGTGGCTGGCCACCGGTGGCAGTACCTTTTGCAGGTCTTCCGGAACCATATGTTCACGTCCGCACATCAGGGCCCAGGTCCGAGCGCAGTTCAGCAAGGCCAGGGCACCCCGCGGCGACAAGCCGCAGGCAAACTCCGCGCTATTGCGGGTATAGGCTACCAGCCGCTGCAGGTAGTCCAGCAAACTGCCGGATGTGTGCACCTTTTCAACCGCAGTGCGGATCTCCTGCAGTTGCTGAAAACTCAGGCATTCCTGCAAATCGTCGGTGGATACCTCGGAGGAATTGCGCACCAACATCTCCCTTTCCGCCACCGGATCCGGGTAACCCAACTCGATTCGCATCAGGAAGCGATCTAATTGCGACTCCGGCAAGGCATAGGTACCCGACTGGTTGATCGGGTTCTGGGTGGCGATGACAAAGAAGGGATCAGGCAGGGGCCGGGTTTCGCCCTCCACGGTCACTTGCCCTTCTCCCATGGCTTCCAGTAATGCACTCTGGGTTCTGGGCGTGGTGCGATTGATCTCATCGGCCAGCAGTACCTGGGCGAAAATCGGCCCGGGGTGGAAGCTGAACGCATTGCTGTCCTGGTCGAAAATGGAAACCCCGAGGATGTCTGCGGGCAGCAGGTCGCTGGTGAACTGCACCCGGTTGTAGCTCAAGCCAAGCACCTGGGCCAGTGCGTGAGACAGCGTGGTCTTGCCCATACCGGGCAGGTCCTCTATCAGCAGATGACCCCGCGCCAATAGGCAGCACATGGCCAGGCGAATCTGCTCCTGCTTACCCAACAATACCTTCCCGACTTCCCGTACCGCCTCGTCAATTCGCTCCTGCATGATGTCGCGGGCTACAGTGCCGCCATTCCCCTTTGCAAATCTGCCTTGATATCCTCCACATGTTCCAGCCCCGCTGCAACCCGAATCAGGTTTTCTGTGATCCCGGTCTCATCTCGCTCCTCATCAGTGAGCCTGCCGTGCGTGGTTGTAGCCGGATGGATTATGGTTGTCTTGGCATCACCGAGATTTGCGGTGAGTGACAAAAACTCGGTGCCATCGATAAATCGCCAGGCACTGTCGCGATCACCTACGACCCGAAAGGACAGCACGCCACCGAAAGCCCGTTGCTGGCTGGCGGCGAGTTCATGTCCGGGATGCGCTTCCAGGCCCGCATAGAAGACCCGCTCTATCTGCGTTTGCTCCTGCAACCAGCGCGCCAGGGCCAGAGCATTGGCGCTGTGGGCTTCCATGCGCAGGCGCAGGGTTTCCAGTCCCTTGAGAAACACCCAGGCATTAAACGCGCTCATGGTCGGCCCGGCCGAGCGCAGAAATCCCTCTACCTCTTCCATGAGTTCGCGGGAGCCTACCGCGACCCCGCCGACGCAGCGCCCCTGGCCGTCGAGGTACTTGGTGGCGGAATGAACCACAACATCGGCGCCGTAATCCAGCGGCCGCTGCAATACAGGTGTACAGAAACAATTATCCACGACCAGTAAGGCACCGCAGTTGCTTGCCAGGGCCGAGATGGCTGTCAGGTCCACAATTTCACACAGGGGGTTGGACGGGGTTTCCAGAAACAACATGGCAGTGTTGTCGCGTACGGCATTCTCCCAGGCAGAACAGTCCGTGGGGGCGACAAAAGTCACCTCCAGTCCGAACTTGCTGAGATATTTGTTAAACAAAACAGTCGTTGTGCCAAACACACTGCGCGAGCACACAATATGGTCCCCGCCCTTGAGCAGGGCCAGGCAGGTGCTCATGATGGCTGCCATTCCCGAGGCAGTGGCAACCGCATCCTCGGCGCCTTCCAGAGCGGCAATGCGCTCCTCGAAGACCCGCACGGTAGGGTTGGTATAACGCGAGTAGACGTTCCCGGCCCGCTCACCGGCAAAGCGCGCCGCCGCTTCCGCGGCATCGTCAAAGACATAGCTGGAGGTCAGGAATATCGGCTCTGCGTGCTCACCCTCTGCGGTGCGGACATGACCGACGCGTATGGCCAGGGTGTCCGGATGGGCGCCGTCGAGGGCGTTGGACTTGGTAGTAGTGGACATTCCCCTGCCTATAACACTTCGTTGTGCAAGCCAATCACAGTGCCTTCCTCAAGGGCGGCAGCCAGACGCTGGCTCTGTGCGCCATCATTGCGCAGGGCGTCAATGCGATCAAGATAATTCTGGTCCACATCCCCGGTAATGTACTCGCCGTTAAATACCGAACAATCGTAACTGTCTACTTCGGGATTCCCATCGCGCGAGCTGGCTATAAGATCATCCAGATCCTGGTACACCAGCCAATCCGCTCCGATCAGGTCGCAGATTTCCTGCACACTGCGCCCGTGGGCGACCAGTTCCCGCGCGGAGGGCATGTCGATTCCATACACATTGGGATAGCGCACCGGGGGTGCCGCCGAGGCGAAGTAAACCTTGTTCGCCCCCGCTTCCCGGGCCATTTCCACAATCTGTCGACAGGTCGTACCGCGCACGATGGAATCGTCCACCAACATGACGTTCTTGCCCTTGAACTCCAGCGGAATGGTGTTCAACTTCTGCTTGACAGATTTCTTGCGCTGGCTTTGGCCGGGCATGATAAAAGTACGGCCGATATAGCGGTTTTTCATCAGGCCTTCGCGAAACTTTATGCCCAGCACATGAGCCATAGACTGGCCTGCGATGCGGCTGGTATCCGGAATGGGAATGATCACGTCAATGTCATGATCTGGACGTTCTGCCAGCACTTTTCTCGCCAGCCGTTCGCCCTGGCGCAGGCGCGACTTATATATTGAGACGCCATCGATAATGGAATCCGGTCGCGCAAAATACACGTGTTCGAAGATACAGGGGGTCAGCCTGGGGTTCTCCGCGCACTGACAAAAGTGGATCTCTCCTGACGACGATACAAATACCGCCTCTCCGGCCGCCACATCCCGGATCAGGCTGAATCCCAGCACATCCAGAGCAACGCTTTCAGAGGCCAGCATGTATTCAGTACCGATCTCGACATCGCGTTTGCCAATAACCAGAGGGCGAATTCCGTGTGGGTCCCGGAACCCGACAATACCGTAATTCGCAATCATGGCTATGGCGGCGTAGCCACCGCGGACGCGTTGGTGAACGCGGTGCACCGAGGCAAAAATATCGTCGGCGCTGGGAATGAGCTTGCCCAGTTTCTGCAATTCGTGGGCAAACACATTGAGTAGTAGTTCCGAATCGGAATCCGTATTGAGATGGCGTAAATCCGTCTGGAACAACTCCCGGGTCAGTTCTTCAGAGTTGGTGAGGTTGCCGTTGTGGGCAAGTCCGATGCCATAGGGGGAGTTGACATAAAACGGCTGCGCCAATGCAGGTCCGGAACTGCCCGCCGTCGGATAACGCACATGACCGATACCGATGTTACCCTGCAAGCGTTGCATGTGGTGCAGGCGAAAGACATCCCGCACCAGGCCCTCACTCTTGCGCTGGTGAAAATTACCCGCGGCAAAAGTCATGATACCCGCCGCGTCCTGCCCCCGGTGCTGCAGTACCGTCAAGGCATCATATATGGATTGATTGACACTGGATTTGCCAACAATCCCGATTAATCCGCACATTTAACAGATCTCCATCACTACTCGACTCACTGCCACCCGGGCAGCGTTCCATCCGCCACCAAAGAGGATAAATTTGCTTCGGCCCACTGCACCACCATCATCACCTGCGGCAGCAGCAGTGAGCTCTCCATCACCTGCGCCTTGGGCACCAGCGCCCGCGCCACAAATACCGCTACTACCACCACTACCAGGCCCCGGGCAAAGCCAAACACCGTGCCCAGCACTCGATCTATGCCACTCAGGCCAGTCATTCTGATCAACTGCGCCAACAGCTTGTTCAAAAAGGCGCCCAGCAGAAGTGTTGCTACAAAAAGTATCATGTAGGCCGCCGCATAACGCAATCCATCGTTGGCGATGACCTCGCGCAGCAACCCGGAGAGGCGAGTGGCGAAGGCGATAGAGATAAAAAAAGCCGCTACCCAGGCCGCCAGCGACAGCGCCTCCTTGACGAAGCCTCGCCACAGGCTGAGCAGCGTGGAAAGACCGATAACGGCAACGATGATCCAATCAGCCCAATTCATTTCGCACTCAAGGCAGATAGCGGACGACGATGGAGTTCACCCGGAATTTCTTGTCAATCACCGGTTTCGCGTCCTGCATTTTGTCCCGTTCAAACTTTGGTCCTACGTAGACCTGGTAGAGAGTCCCATCGCCATGACTGACAGCCTTGAAATACGCTTTGTAGCCCATGTCCAACAACTGCCGCATCAGGACTTCGGCCTTGTCCTGCTTACTTACACTAACCACCTGCAAGGTCCAGGCGATGGGTATGCCTTCCTTGTCCAGGACTTCTGGCTGTTCCGATTCCGCGATCTCTGCGGCTGCTAGAGAAACCTCCGACGCAGGCGCCGACCGTACCGGAGCAATACCCCGCAGCGGTTCCGGTGCATCCAGCTGCATTTGTTGCAAACTGGGAATCCCGGGCACCTGGGTGCTACGATCCAGGGGTTCTCCCTCGGGTCCCACAAATATCACCGGCCAGAAAATCACCGCCAAAACCACTATGACCAGGGCACCGACCAGACGCTGTATTAGAATATCGTTCAAACTTTGCTCCGCTCTTTCTCCAGCACCGGCAAAATTTCGGCGACGGTATAGAAAGACCCGAAAACAACCAGGCGGTCCCCGGCACCCATCAAACTTCTGGCACGACGCCAGGCCTGACGCGGATTTTTGCTTTCACTCACCATGGTAACTCCCTGGTTGCGCAATTCCTGCACTACATCCGCCGCTACAGCAGCCCGGGGAACACGCGGTAAAGCGGCAACAAACCAGGCATCAAACACATCCTGACAGCTGCGAATCATAGCATGGATGTTTTTGTCAGACAGGACAGCGAACAGTGCCAGACAGCGCCCCGATGACGGCAGTGTGCGCAGTGTAGCAGCAAGATTTTCCACCGCTGCCGGATTGTGCGCAACGTCCAGTATAACGTCCACACCGCCTACCTGGAGTTGCTGCATGCGCCCCGGCGGGCTGGCCCGGGAGACCACACCGGCGAGATCCAGTGCGGTAAGATCAACGCCCATAATCTCGGCACTGCGACAGGCGGCGGCTATGTTCTCTCCCCGTAGTGACGGACTCAGGGCATAAGGCACAACTTCATCGGCGCTAAGGTAATGACAGACGCACTGCAACTCTGCCGCCCGCTTTTGCAAGGCCAGTGGAGGATCCGTATCAACACACACCATAGTCACTCCAGGGCGCAAAATGCCAGCTTTCTCCCGCGCGATCTGCTCCCGGTCGGAGCCCAGCCACGACTCGTGATCAAGGGCAATGCTGGTGATGACGACAATATCGGGATCGACGATATTCACCGCATCGAGGCGCCCCCCCAGGCCCACTTCAAGCAGCATACAGTCCACCCCGGCTCGCAGGAACAGATCCAGCGCCGCCAGGGTACCAAACTCGAAATAGGTCAGCGGGATGTCTCCCCGGCCCAACTCGACGCGCTCAAAGGATGCGATGAGTTGAGCATCGCTCACCGGCTCACCCGCCACGCATACCCGCTCGTTATAGCGCAACAGATGTGGGGAGGTGTAACGCCCTACCCGTCGCCCGGCGTGACTGAGCAACGCGTCCAGGACTGCGATGGTGGAACCCTTGCCATTGGTTCCGGCCACGCTGACAACCGGACAGGCAATCGGCAGCAAGCACAGTCTGTCAGCCACCGCTGACACCCGGTCCAGGCCCAGTTCAATTTCTTCGGGATGCAGGGATTCCAGCCGCAACAACCAGTCGGCCAGTGAAGTTTCAGGCATTAATCAGCGTGGGTCTCCACGACAGGCTGTGGCTTTTGTTCCAGCTTGGTTTCATCCTCAAGCTGTGGCTCTTGGTTCAGCTGTGGCTCTTGGTTCAGCTGTGGCTCTTGGTTCAGCTGTGGCTCTTGGTTCAGCTGTGGCTCTTGGTTCAGCTGTGGCACTGCTTCCAGCAGCGGATCGAGGGCATGATGGGTGAGCTTGGAAAGCAGGCGGGACAGGGTACCCCGCATGTCTTTACGATGGACAATCATGTCGATGGCGCCGTGCTCCAACAGGAACTCACTGCGCTGAAAGCCTTTGGGCAACTTTTGCCGGATAGTCTGTTCGATGATATTTGGCCCGGCAAAACCCGCTCTGGCCTCAGGCTCGGCCACATTGATATCGCCCAGCAGCGCCAGGCTCGCCGATACACCGCCGTATATCGGATCTGTCATGACCGAAATATAGGGTACCCCGGCACCCTTCAGCCGTTCCAGCACCGCACTGGTCTTGGCCATTTGCATCAGCGAAATCAGGGCCTCCTGCATGCGTGCACCGCCGGAAGCGGAAAAACATATCAGCGGCAGTTTGTGTTCGAGCGCCAGCTGCGCGGCACGGGTAAATTTCTCTCCCACCGCATAGCCCATGGAACCTCCGTGGAAGTTGAACTCAAACGCCACCGCTACCACTGGCAAGCCCAGGAGATCACCGCGCATGGCGATCAGTGCATCCTTCTCACCGGTAGACTTCTGGGCCGCTGTCAGCCGGTCCTTATAGCTCTTGACGTCCTTGAACTTGAGCCGATCCACAGGCTCTATATCTGCGAATATCTCCTCCCGGTTGTTATCGTCCAGAAAGATGTCCAGACGTCGGCGCGCCCCGATTCGCATATGGTGGTTACATTTTGGGCAGACCTCGACGTTAAGTTCCAGGTCTGGGCGGTACAGCACCGCTTCGCACTTGAGGCATTTTTTCCACAACCCCTCGGGAACACCGGTCCGGCGTTCACCCCCGTCACGGCGTACCCCGGAGGGCAAGATTTTGTCGTACCAACTCATACTGCTTCCTGTTTAGCCAGTCTGGCCTGCATCCATTCCGGCACGCATGTCTGCCAGTAACGCCGCAGCGGCGCCGGCAATCCCATCAGCATTTTCACCGCGCTCCGCGGCCAGGGCCATAAGCTGCACCAGAGCACTGCCAACAACGACTCCGTCTGCAATCCGGGCCACGGCGGCGGCGGAATCTGCATCCTTTATCCCGAAGCCCACAACCACCGGGAGGCTGCAGCGAGCCCGGATCTCGCCCACCTTATTGGCCACCTCGATCATATCCAGATGTCCCGCTCCAGTAACGCCTTTCAGCGATATATAATAAACGAAGCCGCTGGCCCGCTCAGTTATTTTTTCAATTCTCGGTAGCGGTGTGGTCGGCGCCACCAGAAAAATATTGTCCAGCCCAGCCCGCTGCAATTCGATGTTCAGCGCAGCCACCTCCTCCGGTGGCATATCCACGGTCAACAGCGCATCCAGGCCCACGGCTTGCGCCGCATCGGCAAATTTGCTGTAACCCATGCGTGCTACCGGATTGGCATAGCCCATCAACAATACGGGTGTTGCCTGGTCCTGGTCACGAAATTCCCTGACCATGGAGAGTACGGTGCTGAGGCTGACATTGTTGGCCAGGGCTCGCTCATGTGCCAGCTGAATGACGGGGCCCTCAGCCATGGGGTCGGAGAATGGTACCCCCAGTTCAATGATATTCGCGCCGGCTGCAACCAGCTTGTGCATCACGGGCACGGTGACCTCCTGTCCAGGGTCCCCTGCTACCACGTAAGGTATCAGGGCACGGCGACCAGATTGCTCTAGCGCAGCAAAACACTCTGCGATACGACTCACTCGTTAACTCCTCAGAACTCAATGCCGTTAATTTCGGCGACGATGTGGATATCCTTGTCGCCCCGCCCGGACAAGTTGACAATGACAACGTCATCGCTGCCCAGAGTTGGCGCCAGCCGCGCTGCGTAAGCCAGCGCGTGACTGGATTCAAGGGCTGGCATGATGCCCTCCCTGCGATTGAGCTGCACGAAAGCATCCAGCGCCTCGCGATCGTCTGCGGTCACATAATTAACCCTGCCAATATCTTTGAGCCAGGCGTGCTCGGGACCCACACCGGGATAATCCAGACCCGCCGACACCGAATGCGTGTGCAGGATCTGGCCATTCTCATCCTGCATGAGGTAGGTTCGGTTGCCGTGCAGAATCCCGGGACGCCCGGCGGACAATGGCGCTGCATGCTCGCCGGTATCCAGGCCCAGGCCTGCAGCCTCAACCCCGTACATGGCCACCCGGTCGTCGGTGAGGAAGGGGTAGAACAGGCCGATGGCATTTGAGCCGCCACCCACGCAGGCCACCAGTGCAGCGGGCAATTTACCGGTTATTTCCAGACATTGTTGTCTGGCCTCACGGCCGATAACACTCTGAAAATCCCGCACCAGTTTCGGGTAGGGGTGCGGACCAGCAACCGTGCCGATGATGTAATAGGTATCGTCGACATTGGTCACCCAATCGCGCATCGCCTCGTTCATCGCGTCTTTAAGCGTTCGCGAACCGGAGGTGACCGGAATCACTTCCGCACCCAATAACTTCATGCGATAGACGTTGAGAGCCTGCCGGCGTACGTCTTCTTCCCCCATGTATACCTGACATTCCATACCCAGCCGCGCGGCCACAGTCGCCGATGCCACACCGTGCTGACCCGCCCCAGTTTCCGCGATTATCCGGGTCTTGCCCATGTGTCTGGCCAGCAGTGCCTGGCCCACAGTGTTGTTCACTTTGTGCGCACCGGTGTGATTCAGATCTTCACGCTTGAGGAAGATTCGCGCCCCGCCGAACTGCTCTGCCCAGCGCGTCGCTTCATACAAAGGAGAGGGTCTACCCACATAGTTCGCCAGATCAGCATCCAATTCCCGCTGGAATTCCGGATCGGCGGACAGGCGTGTGTACAGGCGGTCCAGATCGTCCAGGGCTGACATCAAAGTCTCTGAGACATAACGCCCGCCGTACTCACCAAAATGGCCGTTTTGATCCGGCACGCCCGCTAACAGTTCACGGCTTATTTCTGCCATTCTCTCATGCTCTCACCTTCACTTAGTGTACTGTGATGAATAAAGTACACCAGGGCCTCACTTAACCTTCTCTGCATCCGCGCGCTGTACCGCCTGAATAAAGGCGCGGATTTTTTCTGCGCTCTTGTGTCCGGGGGCGGACTCTACACCGCCACTGACATCCACCCCATAGGCGCAAGTCTGCGCTATGGCAGCGCCCACATTTTCCGGATTCAGCCCTCCTGCCAGCACGATTCGTGAACCGGCATTCTGCGGCACTGCGTTCCAGTCAAAGCTTGTGCCGGTACCACCCGGCATGCCCTCACGCCATGTATCCAGCAAGACTGAGCGGGCACTGGCGTAAGTATCCAATATAGCCGTGATATCGGTAGCTGCTGCCACCTGAATCGCCTTGATATACGGCCGCCCAAAACTGCGACAGTATGCCTCCGATTCAGCACCGTGAAACTGCAACAGGTCCAGCGGCAAAGCGGCGCAAACTCTATCGACCACAGCGCGTTCCGCATCCACAAACAGTCCCACCACGCTCACAAAAGCGGGCAGTTTGGCCACTATCCGCTGCGCCGCCTCAATGGTCACCCCGCGCGGGCTCGGTGCATAAAAAACCAGTCCGATGGCATCCGCACCGGCAAATGCGGCGGCCAAAGCATCACTTTCCCGGGTGATGCCACAAATTTTTATACGGGTTCGTGACACAGATGGAGGTACTGGCCTGAATAAAGGCGGGCTATGGTAACAGAAGCTCGCCCACTATTGCAGGATCGGGTGGAGGATCGCCTGAAGGGTACTATAAGCACTCAGGTTCAATCCGGATCTGGCAATAGAAACACCGGCCCCGGTGGGAAGCTCTGCAGTGAAAATTGTGCCGGATAGGATACCCCGACCAGATACAGGCCATTGGCAGGTGCCGTCTCTGGCGCCAGGGTTCTGTCGCGCAGGGCCAACAATCCCGCAAGCTCACCGGCCGCCAGTTGACCGCACCCGACTGCCAACAGGGTGCCGACAATATTGCGCACCATATGGTGTAGAAAAGCATTAGCCTGAATATCAACCACTACCAGCTCGCCGTGGCGATACACCTCGACAAAATCTACATGACGCATGGCCGTCGTTGACTGGCAGCTTGCTGCGCGGAATGCACTGAAGTCACGTTCGCCCAGTAGCGACTGGGCCTCGCCGTGCATCAACGCGACATCCAGCGGGTAGCGTACCCAGGTAAGCTGCGCCGGTGCCAGCGCGGAGCGCACAGCAGTGTTTAAAATCAGGTAGCGATAGCGCCTCGACCGGGCGCTGAACCTGGCGTGAAACTCCGCTGGAACGGCCTGTACGCCCTTGACCACCACGGAATCCGGAAGGTTTGCATTGCTGCCCATTAACCAAGCTTTGGGACTGCGCGCCGTGGGGGCATCGAAATGTACCAGCTGATTGGTCGCATGCACGCCGGAGTCCGTGCGACCGGCACAAAAGAGCCTTACCGGGCGGGCGGCCACCGCTCCCAGTGCCGCCTCCAATACACCTTGCACTGTCGCAACGTTTGCGCCCTGCTGCAGCTGCCAGCCATTGTATGCCGCGCCGTTGTACTCCACGGTCAACGCAATGCGCTGCCCCAATGGGAAATCCTGGCTTGATAAGCGAGGGTTTTGCTTAGTCGATGCTCTCGAGGAGGGTACCGGCTTCTTGCTTCTGGCTCTCGTCGCCATCCTCCAGCACTTCGTCTAGAATGCTCTTCGCGCCATCGTGGTCACCCATATCAATATAGGCGCGGGCGAGATCCAGCTTGGTAGAAATTTCATCACCGTCGGCGGCGAATACCAGGCTTTCACCGTTGTCTGCCGTCTCCGCCCCTAGCTCCCCATCAAGCGATTCGCTCAACTCATCGAGGCTATGGGCCAGATCCACATCCGCATCGCTGTCGCCGAGCTCTAGCTCCAGATCTTCTTCTTCAATAATCAGCTCACCGAAGTCGGTCAACATCTCCTCGCCGCTGTCGGCGGCAAGATCCAGCGGCGGCTCACTGCCTGGGGCGGCGGCTGGCTCTGGTTTCGCGTCGGCGACAATGTCATCCAGCTCAAGATCAGGTAAATCAAGTTCTTCCTCTGCAGTTGCGGTGCCCGTGCCGGTTTCCGCTACGATGCTGAGGCTTTCCAGATCCCATTCGCCGGAATCGCCGTCAGCTCCCGCTCCGCGGTCAATTTCCAGGTCCAGACTGAGATCCAGCGCATCATCTGCAGCATTGTCTTCCAGCTTCAACTCTGTTGCCGCAATATCGGTATCAGCTTGCGTCGAGCCACCCGGATCCAGCTCGATTTCATCCTCCGGGCTATCGGTTTCCTCTAGCTCACCAGCCGCCTCCAGATCTGGCTGCCCGGAAAAATCTTCTGCCGTTACCAGATCCTCCGCAGATTCAGATTCCTCTTGCGCATCCAGTTCAGCGCCCAGATCAGCGGCTTCATCCAGATCCAGGTCTTCGTCAGCAGCAATCTCTGCACCCAAATCCGGGGCTTCAATTGAGCCGAGCTCGGTTTCCAGATCCGGTTCCTCTTCGAGATCCAGTTCCTCACCCAGATCAAGGTCCTGCTCCAGGTCGAGATCCTCACCCAGATCCAGATCCTCACCCAGATCAAGGCCCGCACTCAGGTCCAGGTCGTCCGCGGCTTCATCAAGCTCAAGGTCTTCCTCCAGTGTCAGGCTGCGATCCGCTTCGAGGCTACCGCCTTCCTCCACGCCCATTTCTGAGAGATAGGAATCGTCCTCAGAGGCAAATTCGGGATCCACGTCGCCCATTTCATGACTGGGCTGATCTTCCTCAACCACGAGGCTCGCTTGTGCGGCGACCACATCCTCAGCGGTGAGGGTCGGCGCGGGCAGGTCTTCCAGCCAGCCCTCACCACCGTCGACGGCATCCAGTAAATCGCGCCCACGCTGCAAGCAAGGTACGTCGTCAATGACTTGTAAATCAGCGTATTGTTGCTGGAATTCTTCCCGGTCGAGCATCTCGACACAGGCTTCCATCAACTTCACACGATACTCGACATTGATGGGCTCGATACTGATAGCTGTCTTCAGCAGATCGACGGCCTGCGGGAAACGGCCGTAGGCGAAATAGATGTCCGCTTCGGCCAGTGCATCCCCGGATTCAAACTGAGCCGCATACGCGTCTTCATCACGAGCGGCAAAGCTATCCAGTCTTTCCACAGCGAGAACCTCATCACCGCTCCGCTCAGGCATTTCATCGACAATCAGCCCATCTTCGCCTAATTCCACACCAGCAAACTCATCGTCATCATCTGCCGACCTGACTGTTTCCTGGGGCTCCCCACGCTGGAGGAAACTGATGTGGTCGCGCAAGAAATACCCTATCGCCAGCAGCAGGGCCACGACCCCAATCACCACAAACAGCAGGTATTCCATCAGCAAATCCAGAATCCCGGGCTCTGCACGGGTAGGGACTGCTGCGTAGGTCTCTGGTTCGGGTTCTGCAATCTCGGGGGCAGCGTCCTCTGTCTCTGGCGTTACTGACTCAGTGCCCGGCTCCGGCACTTGTTCGATAATTCCCTCCAGCGCATCGATCGTGGCGGCGCTGCTCTCCTGATTTGCAAGCGCCACCTGCAGGGCTGCAATCTGCTCATCCTTCAATGTCAGCAGGCGCTGCAAAGTATCCAGTTGCTCTGCCATCGCATCGACCTGAACTTGCTTGTCCGCATTATCGCGCCGGATTCGATCCAGGGTCTCGAGACGGGCGGAAATGGCCCCCTCCTCGCCTGCCGCAGAACTGGTCTGGTCACTGCCCGTTATTTGTAAGCGACCGGATTCCTCACCGGCAGTAACAGCGTCGCCGTCATCCGTAGCGCGCTCCGGGCGCTGCACTGCAATAGTGTCGCGATTCTCCAGCCAGCTGCTTTCCTGCGCGGCAACCTCGGCAATTGCCTCCTCGACGCTGGTACTGGTTATTTCCTCGCTGCGGGGCAGGCGCAGCACATAGCCCGCCTTTAGCTGATTGATATTATTGCCTATGAAGGCCTGCGGATTCAGGTGCTGAATTTCCAGCATGGTCTGCTGTACAGTCGCACCCTCCGGGCGGGCGCGACTGGCAATGCGCCAAAGGTTTTCGCTCTGCCTGACCAGGTACTTGCGCCCCGAAATGGGCTCGTCGGTGGCTCCTGCGCCGTAGCTACGCGGGGGTTCCTCGGCTGCAGGCTCGGTCACCGCTGGTTTGGCCGCCTCGGCCTTGGGTGCGGGTGCGGGTGCGGGTGCGGGTGCGGGTGCGGGTGCGGGTGCGTGCCTGGCGACTGTCATGCCGCTATCCGGCCCGAACAGTATCGGCAAATCCAGCAGCACGGTGTATTCCCGCAACAAACGCCCTTTCGGCCAACGGACTTCAATCAGGAAATCGAGGTAGGGTTCCTGTACCGCGTCGCGAGAAGTAATAATTAATTTGCCAGCACCGGAACCGTCAATGACCACTTCAAAATTGAGACTGGTCAGAAAATAGGCGCGTTCCACACCGGCGCGGCTAAAATCATCGCGCGTCGCCAACCGAATCTTTACCTGGCCTTCATCGAGATCGCCGACTTCCAGCAGGTCAATCTCGGCCCGCAGCGGTTCATTCAGGTAGGATTCTAGCGTGAGCTCTCCAAGACCCAGTGCTGCCACAATCCCGGGACATAATAGCCCCGAGAGCAGCAATACAGTCCTGCACTTACGAAGCATAGAAATGCCTTATTATTCTCCTGCCCATCTTCCGTTTTCCCCTAGCGATCACGGTTTTTAGGCGAACCACCAACGCTCTGGCAAGGTTCTAACGGTACTAACCTAGAAAATTCATTTACTATGGGTTGTAAGTATCTTTTATAAATAATCTTTTAGCAAGCACTCCGCAATCTGCACACTATTGAGGGCAGCGCCTTTGCGCACGTTATCGGAGACTACCCACAGGTCCAGACCGCGCGGATGGGAGATGTCTTCCCGAATCCGACCTACAAATACCGGGTCTTTCCCGGCGGAATCCCCTGCAGCCGTGGGATAGCCGCCATCTGCGGGCTCATCCATCACCACCACTCCAGGGGCACTTTCCAGCAATTGTCGAGCTTCCGCCGCCGTTATTTTTGCCCTGGTCTCGATATGTAAAGCCTCAGAATGGCCAAAAAATACCGGTATACGCACACAGGTGGGATTTACCTGAATCTCGCTGTCTTCAAAGATCTTCTGGGTCTCCCACACCATTTTCATCTCTTCGCGGGTATAACCGTTGTCCTCAAAGGTATCAATATGAGGCAAGGCGTTGAATGCGATCTGTCGCGGATAGACCTCACACTCCACAGCCTCCCCATTCAGCAATCGCGCGGTTTGCCGCGCAAGCTCCTTAATCGCCTTCTTGCCGGTGCCGGAAACTGCCTGGTAGGTGGCTACGTTTATCCGCTCGATCCCTACGGCGGTGTGGATGGGTTGCAGCGCCACCAGCATCTGGATAGTGGAGCAATTGGGATTGGCAATAATATTGTGATTGCCGTAGTTCGCCAATGCATGCGGGTTAACTTCCGGGACTACCAGGGGTATGTCTTCCTGCAAGCGGAAGTGAGAGGTGTTATCAATAACCACACACCCGGCGGCCGCCGCCCTGGGGGCATACTCCGCCGAGACACTGCCGCCAGCGGAAAACAGACCGATGCGCACCTGGGAGAAATCAAACTCCGCAAGGTTCTGTACGCGCACGGACTTGCCCTTGAAGCTGATGGTCTTGCCCGCGGAACGTTCACTGGCCAGGGGGTACAGCGTTCCAACCGGAAACTCCCGCTGCTCCAGTATGGAAATCATGGTTTCACCGACAGCGCCGGTGGCACCCACCACTGCCACATCCACAAACTTACTCATTGCCCAATTCCCCCAGCACCGCGCCTCCCATTTCCCTGGTGCTCGCCAGTTGCTGCCCCGCCGTAAAAATATCTGCGGTACGCAGGCCGCGGTCCAACACCCTGCTCACGGCGGACTCCACCGCCTCGGCTGCTTCTGTACAGTCCAGGGTGTAGCGCAACATCATGGCCACCGAGAGAATGGTCGCCAGGGGATTGGCTTTACCTTGTCCGGCAATATCCGGGGCAGAGCCGTGACACGGCTCATACATGCCGCGCCCCTGTTGGTCCAGGGAGGCCGAGGGCAACATCCCGATCGACCCGGTCAGCATGGCCGCGGCATCCGAGAGAATGTCACCGAACATATTACCGGTAACCAAGACATCAAACTGCTTGGGCGCCTTCACTAATTGCATGGCCGCGTTGTCCACGTACATATGCGACAACTCCACATCCGGGTATTCCGGTGCCAATTTATCCATGACTTCTCGCCAGAGGATGCTCACCTCAAGAACATTGGATTTGTCCACCGAGCACAGCCGCCCATTGCGCTTAACCGCGGATGCGAAAGCCAGTCGGCCGATGCGCTCGATTTCCGATTCGCTGTAAACGCAGGTGTTGTAGCCCTGCCGCTCGCCATTTTCCAGCACCCGGATACCGCGCGGCTCGCCGAAGTAAATTCCCCCGGTCAACTCTCGCACAATGAGGATATCCAGCCCCGCCACCACCTCCGGTTTCAGGCTGGATGCAGCCGCCAATTGCGGATACAACAGGGCCGGGCGCAGATTGCCGAACAACTGCAATTCGGAACGAATCTGCAGCAGCCCCTGCTCCGGACGCAAGGCCCGATCCACTGCATCCCATTTCGGTCCGCCCACTGCACCCAGCAATATCGCCTCGGCGTCACGCGCCCTGGCCAGGGTTTGCTCGGGCAGAGGGACAGCGTACTCATCCAGCGCGGCACCACCCAGGAGGGCTTCCTCCAACTCGAGTTCGAGCTGGTATTTGTCATTCACCAGTTCAAGTACGCGGCGCGCCTCGGTGACAATTTCCGGTCCGATATAGTCGCCCGGCAGGATCAGTATTTTTCGGCTCACTCTGGACCCCTACTGGATCACGTCGAACAACCAGGGCGACTGCGCGCGCCAGCGCTGCTCAAAGCTGCGAATCGCATCTGCGTGCTCCAGGGTCAGGCCGATATCGTCCAGCCCGTGCAACAGGCAGTGCCGGTGAAAACTCTCCACTGAGAACCCGATCTCGACCCCGTCAGGTCGAATGATCTTCTGCTGTTCCAGATCAATCGTCAGTTGGTAACCCTCAGCGGCAGTCATCTGCTGAAACAGAATTTCTACCTGGGCTTCTTCCAGCACGATGGGCAGCAGCCCGTTCTTGAAACAGTTGTTATAGAAAATATCGGCAAAGCTGGGCGCGATCACGCAGCGAAAACCGTAGTCGTCCAGCGCCCAGGGCGCGTGCTCGCGGCTGGATCCGCAACCAAAATTCTTCCGTGTCAGCAGGACTGAGGCCCCCTGGTAACGGGCCTGGTTGAGGGGAAAATCCGGTTTCAGCGGGCGCTGGGAACAATCCTGACCGGGCTGTCCTTCATCCTGGTAGCGCAATTCGTCGAACAGGTTGGGGCCAAACCCGCTGCGCTTGATCGACTTCAGGAACTGCTTGGGAATGATCATGTCGGTATCCACGTTGGCGCGATCCATGGGCGCCACGATGCCGGTTTCGACGGTAAATGACTTCATGCTTCAAACTCCCACTCACGCACATCCACAAAATGACCCGCCACTGCAGCGGCGGCGGCCATGGCCGGGCTCACCAGGTGAGTGCGCCCACCAAACCCCTGACGCCCTTCAAAATTTCGGTTGGAGGTGGAGGCACAGTGCTCCCCTGGCCCCAATTTGTCCGCATTCATGGCCAGGCACATGGAACAACCGGGCTCCCGCCACTCCATGCCGGCGGCGATGAAAATCTGGTCCAACCCTTCGGCTTCCGCCTGTTGCTTGACCGCACCGGAGCCCGGTACCACCAGGGCCTGATTGACGCTCGCCGCCACTTTCTTACCCTTGACCACCGCCGCGGCGGCCCGCAAATCCTCAATGCGGGAATTGGTGCAGGAACCGATAAACACTTTCTGGGGGCGGATCTCGACAAGGGGCATGCCCGCTTCCAGCCCCATGTATTGCAGTGCCCTTGCGGTCGCGTCGCGGCGGGTTGGATCCTCGATTGTGGCCGGGTCCGGTACCCGGGCATCCACCGGCAATACCATCTCCGGGGAGGTACCCCAGGTTACCTGGGGCTTGATGTCCTGTCCCTGCAGTTCAACAACCGTGTCGAAATGCGCGCCGGGATCACTGTGCAGGTTTTTCCAGGCAGCAACCGCAGCGTCCCAGCCAGCACCGGTCGGCGCGTAAGTTCTGCCTTTGACGTATTCAAGCGTGGTCTCATCAACCGCCACCATGCCGACGCGAGCACCGGCTTCAATTGCCATATTACAGACCGTCATGCGCCCTTCCATGCTCAAGCTGCGAATGACCTCGCCCCCAAACTCGATGGCGTGACCGGCACCGCCAGCTGTACCAATTTTTCCGATCACCGCCAGTACCGCATCCTTGGCGGTAACGCCCGGCAGAAGCTCGCCGTTTATGCGTATCAGCATGTTCTTCATTTTGGTCTGGATCAGGCATTGGGTCACCAATACATGTTCCACCTCCGACGTACCAATGCCCTGGGCCAGGGCGCCCAGGGCGCCGTGTGTCGCGGTATGGGAATCACCGCAAACCACCGTCATACCTGGCAGGGTCGCCCCCAGCTCTGGTCCAATAACGTGAACAATGCCCTGGCGCGCGTCGTTGATATGGAATTCAACAATATCGAAATCCTGACAGTTGTCATCCAGGGTTTTCACTTGCAGTTGCGAAACCGGATCTCGGATGCCCGCCACCCCGGCACTGCGCTCGCCCGGCTCTGTGGGCACGTTGTGATCGGGAGTGGCCAGGTTGGCATCGCGTCGCCAGGGCTGGCGACCAGCCAGTCGCAGACCTTCAAAGGCCTGGGGCGAGGTGACCTCGTGCAGTAAATGACGATCGATGTAGATCAGGGCCGTGCCATCATCGCGCTGCTGCACCAGATGGCTGTCCCAGAGTTTGTCGTAAAGTGTTTTGGCCATGTTTCGACTACCCAGGCAGGAGATTACCAATCGGAACGCCAGTCTACGCGCGGATTTTAGATAAAACAAATTCATATTTTTTATCTAAATGATTCCCAATTGGAATACCTGGGGCAACCGGGTTAGACTGGCGGCCATGGAAACCCAGAATCTGCAAGCCTTCCTGCTGGTCGCCGAACACAGTTCCTTTTCCCGGGCGGCGGAAAAGCTGCACCTGACCCAGCCCGCGGTGAGCAAGCGCGTCGCTTCCCTTGAAAGTCAACTGGGCAAGGCGCTGTTTGATCGCATCGGGCGGCGGGTGACGCTCACCGAAGCCGGGGCGGCCCTGTTGCCCCATGCGCGCGCTATCTGGCAAAACCTGCGCCAGGCAGAACAATCGATCAGGGACTTGTCAGGAGAAGTAGCGGGCAGCCTGCTATTGGGCACCAGCCATCACATCGGCTTACACCGCCTGCCACCGATACTGCGACGTTTCAGCAATACCTACCCACAGGTCAAACTGGACATAGGCTTTATGGATTCAGAACAGGCCTACGCGCAAATCATGCAGGGAGCGGTAGAACTGGCGGTAGTCACCCTTGCGCCTGAAACCGACCCGAGGATGCTGGCGACCCCGGTGTGGGAGGATCCGCTGGATTTCATGGTGGCCGAAGGTCACCCCCTGGCGAACAGCAGATCCGTCAGCCTGGAAGTCCTCAGCCAACACCCGGTGATCCTGCCCGGGCTCAACACCTATACCGGACAAATCGCAAAAAAGATGTTCGATGATTCGGGCCTGAGCCTGAATGTGGCCATGTCCACCAACTACCTGGAAACCATTCGTATGATGGCAGCCATCGGCCTGGGCTGGACCATACTGCCGCGCTCCATGCTGGCGCCGCCGTTGCGCTCCCTCCGCATTCCCAGCCTCAAGCCACAGCGGCAACTGGGCTATATCTATCACCGTGGCCGCAGCCTATCCAATGCAGCGCGCGCCTTTATTCAGGAGTTGTATTAGGAGAGTGTCTCTAAAAGATCCCAAACGCCAGACCCGCCGCCAGGGTCTGGCCCAGTTCCTCGCAACGCGCCAGCGCCTGCGGATTGACTTCGCCGCGGCAAATCAGCGGCTCGCACACCTGTTTCAGTGGATATCCCGATAGAATTCGCTGCATTTGCGCCACCGCTCCCCGACCGTCATTACCGGCACTGATAAACAATCCGTAGGCCAGGTTCAACTGCCGCGGCTGTGCAGGATAGTAGGTTCGATCCAGAAAATCTTTCATCGCACCCGCCACTGAACCGGAATTCTCCGCCGCACCCAGCGCCACGGCGTCACACTGCAACAGGTCGTCCATTCCGGCATCCCAGGCGCGCCGCAGAATCACCTCAACCCCGTCCTCGCGTCGCGCACCCTCACAGACTGCCGCGGCGAGTCGCGCCGTTGCCCCGCTCTGGGAGTGATATACAATGAGCAGCCTTTTTTTCATCCACACCATGATAACAACCAGGAAGCACAAATGAGCAGGAATCGGCAATGGGTACTCAAGCAGCGTCCCACCGGCATGGTGGGTCCGGAGCATTTTGAACTGCGCGAATCCGCCCTACCTGAACCGGACCTGGACATCGGCGAAGTACGGGTAAAAACCCTGTACCTGGGCTTCGACCCGGCCATGCGCGGCTGGCTTATCGACGAACCCTGCTACCTGCCACCGGTGGCAATTGGTGAAGTGATGCGGGCCAGCTCAGTGGGTGAACTACCTGGATCGGTTTGAGGAGGTCATGGGGGAACTGGCAGGCTGGATCATGGCCGGCAAGATCGACTGGCGCGAGGATATCCAGTACCGGTTTGAGAACATTCCCGCCACTTTGCAACGCCTGTTCAGGGGCGCAAACATTGGTAAGCAGCTACTACAAGTTGCTGATCCACAAGGCTAAACCGGATTTCAGCGGGCTCCGCGAAGGACTGGCGCTAGCCCCGGACAACTGCACATCTCCTGTGGATAAGTCTGGGGATAGCTCCGGGCCCGGCGGTGGATAAATCTGTGGATGAATTTTTTGTAGCTAAGCTAGAATTCACTTTAACTTGAAGCGGTCGCGACTAAAAACAACAACTTACGTTATTTTTATAGTTTCTTTTTAACAGTAGATTGGCAAACGCTGTAAATAGAGGGGGTTGCGGGTCTACTGTGAATAAAAATCCGGATTTGTGTTAGCGGGCACAGACCTTGCATCCTGCACCAGCCATGTATTCCTATCTGTGTGATAGCGTGTGAACCGGCACAAGCCCCGCCCCGAGCCTGTTAATCGGGATGACGGAGGCACCAGCAGTGATGGATATTCTGTCGTCGCTGGAAGTCCTGATCAATGGTCCTGGCACTAATATCCTCGACCCGGCAAAAGCTCTCAACCGTGGCATCCAGTTTGAAGCGGCGCAGGTTATTGGAGAAGTACAGGACGCCGTCGTCCCGTAAACACGCCATGGTCGCCCGCAGCAGCGCAACATGGTCCCGTTGCACATCCAGCGTGCCCCGCATCCGCTTGGAATTGGAGAACGACGGTGGATCCAAAAGAATCACATCATAGTGGCGTTCGTTGCGGGCCAGCCAGTCCATGCAATCTGCCTGTACCAGTTCGTTGCAGCTCTCGGAGAAGTCGTTGACAGCGAGATTCTGGCGCGCCCAATCCAGATAGGTGGCCGACATGTCGACACTGGTAGTCGCGGCCGCACCCGCGGCGATCGCGTGCACCGTCGCCGTGGCAGTGTAACAAAACAGGTTCAGAAAGTGCTTGTTAGAAACTTCCGCTGCGATGCGAAATCGCAAGAGCCGATGATCCAGGAACAGCCCGGTATCCAGGAAATCAGTCAGGTTAACCAGCAGTTTGACCGCACCCTCGCGCACGGTGTGCAGCTCTTCGCGTCTGTCCTGGCGCTGGTACTGCTGCGAACCACGCTGACGCTGGCGCTGCTTGTAGTAAATATTGGACTCCGGCACGCCGGTAACCCGGGGCAGCGCCTGCTTGACTTCAGCCAGGCGCCGCGCCGCGTCCTCTTCCTTGACGCCCCTGGGAGCGCGGTATTCGGACACATGTAATAAATTGTCGTAACGATCTATTGCCACGGCGTATTCGGGCATATCGGCATCGTACAGGCGATAACAGGAGATGCCCGACTTGCGCGCCCAGCGCTCCAGTTTGCGAAGATTTTTCTGCACGCGATTGCCAAACATTTTCGCGCCAGCAGACAGTTCCTCCGCCCCTGCAGGTGCCACAGCCCCCCCTTCAGGTGCCACAGCCGCCCCTGTAAATGCCACAGGGGAACCAGCCGCGGCAGGCTCCGCGCTGGAACCGGCGGGGGTTCGGGGCGCCCGCATGCTGCTTTCATCCAGTTCAAACAGGAGCAAGCTGCTGGCCAGGGGGCCATTGAACAGGGCATATCGCTTGTAACTGCGCAGCCCGGTGGCCAGGCCCAGTTCCCTGTCACTGGTGAATATCGCGCCGCGCCAACCGGGAAATTCCCGTACCAGGGCGGCACCCAACTCCGCGTAGAGATAGCGCAAACTGGAGCGCTCACCCAGTCGTTCTCCATAGGGAGGGTTGACTATGACCAGGCCTTTTTCAATCACCCGGTGAGTGGGTTTTCGCAAATTCGCCAGTGACTTGCAACTCACCCGCACCGCCGCCGCCAAACCGGCTCGCTCGATATTGGCCTGTGCCTTGCCCACTACCCGGCGGTCGGCATCATACCCGCGGATCTCCGGCAGCTCACGGTTTCTCCCCCGCTGCGCCCGCGCCTCGGCATCGGCACGGATGGCGCGCCATTGTTGAACATTGTGAAATGGCAGCGCCTCAAAACCCCAGTGCTCCCGGGCCAGGCCCGGGGCAATGTCTGCGACCATCATCGCCCCTTCCAGCAGCAGCGTACCCGAACCACACATGGGGTCGATAAGAGCACCTCCACGGGCGGCAATGCCCGGCCAATCCGCCCGCAGCAACAGAGCCGCGGCCAGGTTTTCTTTGAGTGGCGCCTGCCCCGCTTCCTGACGGTAACCGCGCTGGTGCAAACTGCCCCCGGAAAAATCCACTGATACCGCGACCCCGCCCTTGCGCAGGCGCACATTGATGCGCAAATCCGCTTCCCGCAGCGCCACTTCCGGCCGCTCCAACCCGGCCTGCTGGAAATAATCTACAATGGCATCCTTGCACACCTGGGCACCGTAGCGGGTGTTGCGAATTTCCCGGCTCTCGCCACTGAAATCGACCACGAAGCGGGTCGTGGCCCGCAGATAGTCCGTCCAGGGTAGTGCCAGCATACCGGCATGCAAACTGGCGCTATCCGACACCGGAAACTCCGCAACGAACAACAGAATGCGATTGGCAAGGCGACTGCACAGGCAGGCTCGATAAGCCACCGCCATGGACCCGCTGAAGTAACAGCCAGCCACAGTCTCGCGTAGGTCCTCAGCGCCCAAGCTGGCCAATTCCGAGTACAACAGGCTCTCAAGGCCCTTGGGGCAGGTGGCGAACCACCGGCAGGCGTTCTTGCGGCAGGCGTCCCTGCGGGTGGCGCTGCACTGATTTTCTGACATCGCGCGCACTATACCGATTTTAGGCCGGCTTACCAATGCAACCGTTGCTGGCGCCAGACAGTGTTCCCACAGCGCCGTTTATGAGCCATTGCGGGCAATCCATTCTTTACCAGCATAAAAACCACGCTGCTTACTCCCAAATGATAGTCGACTGAAACCAAGGACTCTGGTTAGATTCAGGGGCACCCCTGAGGAAAAGATATGCGCAGACAGAAAAGAGATATGAACAACCGCGCCTTCCAGCGCGGCTACCAGGCCGGCATCGGCGGCCGCTCCAGCGAAACCTGCCCACACTCCAGCGAAGCCCAGCGTCAATTCTGGTTAACCGGATGGCACGAGGGGCGCTGTGACCAGTGGGACGGCTACACCGGCGTCGCAGCACTACACAAGACGCAGAGTTAGCAGACCGCAACGGTCTTTCCGGGCGCCACTACCGGATAACTACAGATCAACAACCGGCTCAGTGCAGACTGCTCTGGGCCAGGTCCAGCAATTCCCGATTAGCCACCGCGAACATGGCGAAATCGGGTACCTCGGTGGCGTGCAATTCCACTAACATATTCTGCCAGCGTTGGATCAACACCGACTCCTGATCCATCCAGCGCTGTATACACAATTCCGGGTCGCGCTTTTCACAGATATGTTTGAGCGCTCCCACGGCCAGGGAACGCTGCTGCCATTCCAGGTCCTCCAGATAGCTGTCTCTTGCCAGAGCCTGCCATTCGTTTTCCACCTTGATGTCAGTGATGGCGCCGGCAAACCAGTCCAGTTCCAGCCGCGCTCCCAATTGGAAGAATAACTCTGCCACCTCCATGGCTGTCGCTTCACATTCGCGGGCTGCGGAAACTATGCCCATGGCAGCGTACAAATGGTGACTACCGGCGGTATACTGGGCCAGTTCCCCGCCGACATTCTTGTCGATCAGGCTCTGATAGCGTCTTTTCACCAGCTCCGCCGACTTGCCGGTGACTAATCCGGGTAGTGCCGACTCCAGTTCCGCCACCCCGGGTTGAAATTCTGCTATGACCGCCGCCGGATCCAGGTTGTGACGGCGGTTGCGCAGCAGCCAGCGACTCGCGCGGCGAGTCAAGCGCACCAGGTCCTGGATGATGTGCATTTGCACCTCGCCGTCGACCTGGAAATCCAGCGCCTCAACAGCCTGCCACTGGGCATCCAGTTCAAATATGGCACAGGCGGTCACATAGGCGGTGGCAACCTCGGCGGTACTGGCTCCGGTAGACGTAATCAGCCGCCCGATAAAACTGACCCCGACCCGGTTCACCAGGTCGTTTGCAATCCGGGTGGCAATGATCTCGCGGCGCAAGCCGTGTCCATGGATTTCCTCAGCATAGTCCTCAAGCAAGCGTGACGGGAAAGCGCCCTCTATCGCCCGGGATAAATAGGTATCGTCAGGAATACTGGAAATGCTCAAATCCTCCTTGAGGATGCTCTTGCTGTAGGAGATGAGTACCGACAGTTCCGGTCGTGTCAGACCCTGGTTGCGCAGCCGTCGTTCGGCCAATTCTTCATCGGAAGGCAGGAATTCCAGCTTGCGATCGATACGACCACTTCGTTCCAGGCGATTGATCAAACGCCGATACTCTCCCCCCCGACGCACCGCTTCACTCTCGGCCAGGCTGATCGCGTGCACCTGGCGATAATTGTTTTCCAGCACCAACTCGGCAACGCTGTCAGTCATCTCCTCTAACAGGCGATTGCGATGTTTGACGGTCAGGTCACCGCGAGCCACCACGCTGTTGAGCAAGATCTTGATATTGACCTCGTGGTCGGAACAATCCACGCCACCCGCATTGTCGATGAAATCGGTATTGGAGCGACCACCATTTAGCGCGTATTCAACCCTTCCCAACTGCGTGAGGCCGAGGTTTCCGCCCTCGCCCACCACCCGACAGCGCAGGTCACAGCCATCAACTCGCAAACTGTCGTTGGCCTTGTCGCCCACATCCGCATGCTGCTCCGAGCTGGCTTTGACATACGTGCCAATACCGCCATTCCAGAGCAGGTCAACCGGCGCCCGCAGCAGGGCGCTGATCAATTCATTGGGGGTGAGGGTCTCGGCGCTGATGTGGAAGCGCTCCTGCATATCCACACTCAGCGTGATCGATTTTGCCGAGCGTTTGAAAATCCCGCCACCGGCAGAAATCAAGGCAGCGTCGTAGTCTTGCCAACTGGAGCGGTGCAACTGGAACAGGCGCTGGCGCTCGGCAAAGCTGACCGCCGCATCCGGGTTGGGATCAATAAATATGTGCAAATGATTAAATGCTGCCGTCAGCAGGATGTGCTCGGACAGCAACATGCCGTTACCAAACACATCCCCCGCCATGTCGCCGATTCCGACCACGGTAAATTCCGATACCTGCACGTTGACGCCGAGCTCACGAAAATGACGCTGCACGGACACCCAGGTGCCGCGTGCGGTGATGCCCATCTTCTTGTGGTCGTACCCCACACTACCGCCGGAGGCGAAAGCATCCCCCAGCCAGAAGTTGTACTGCGCGGAAATTTCATTGGCAATATCCGAGAAGGTGGCCGTGCCCTTGTCGGCGGCGACGACCAGGTAGGTATCATCGGGGTCCTTGCGCACCACCCGCGGTGGCGGTGCTACCTCGCCCCCGACCAGGTTATCGGTAATATCGAGCAGGCCCTGGATGAAGGTCCGATAACAACTGATACCCTCCTGCAGCCACTCCTCGCGGCCTGGATTGTGCAGGTGATGCTTGACGACGAAGCCACCCTTGGCCCCTACCGGCACGATCACCGCGTTCTTGACCTGCTGGGCTTTGACCAGACCCAGCACCTCGGTACGAAAATCCTCCAGTCGATCCGACCAGCGCAGCCCCCCGCGGGCCACCTTGCCCCCTCGCAGGTGCACACCCTCCACCAGTGGCGAGTACACGAAAATTTCGTAGGCGGGTCGCGGTGCTGGCATATCCGGAATCAGTTCCGGCGCCAGCTTGAAGGAAAAATAATTATGCAGCGCCCCGGCGCTATCCAACTGGAAAAAATTGGTGCGCAGGGTTGCCTGTATCAGTGCCAGGTACTGGCGGATGATACGGTCCTGCCCCAGGTTCTCAACGCCTTCCAGGTCATCGATGATGCGCGCGCTGATGACCTGCTCGCGCTGGTCGCGCCACGGGTCGTCCCCTTCGAAGTCGGGATCAAATCGGGTCAGGAACAGCTCTACAATGGCGCCGGTGATATGCAGGTGCTCGGCCAGGGTTTCTGCGATGTACTCGGTGCTGAAGTTAAACAGAATCTGCTTGAGATACTTGGCGTAGGCCCGCAGCAGGGCGATTTCGCGCCAGCTCATACGCGATCCCAGCAACAGACGGTTGAAGGCATCACTCTCGGCCTCGCCAAACCAGATGCGGGCAAAGGCGTCGGTGAATTCATCCCTGACCTTATCCAGTTCAATCGAACCGCCCATGAAATAATTCAGACTAAAATCCTGCACCCAGTAGACGTCGCCATCCTTTTCGCGCACGCCGTAGGAGTTTTCCGCCACCACGCGCAGACCCAGGTTTTCCAGAATGGGCAGCACATCCGACAGCGGCAGTGAGTTGTGACGGTGGAATAAGCGGAAATGCAGCACCTCGTCCGGCTCATCCATCAGTCGGTAGAAACTCATGCACAGTTCCTGGCCACCCGCAACCTTGAGTATGTGCCCCATGTCCATGGTGGCGATA
>JAPUKZ010000256.1 GCA_027295405.1 Gammaproteobacteria bacterium | reverse complement strand
GCAGAATGGCCGCGGCGGGAACTGGCCCGACTGGTAACCATTCTGGACGGTGCCATACAGCGACATGTTATCGCTCCAGTCATAGGAAACCGCTACTTCCCAGCTGACCTCGTCCCACTCCCGGTCCGCGGTTTCCTCGATCAGGCCGCTGACGATGTTGGTGTAGGCTTCCTTGTAGTCCTCCGTATAGCGAACGCCGGCAGAAAGACGTAATTCATCGCTCACCCGGTAACCGATATTGCCAAACACGGCCCAGCTGTCCATTTCCTGCGCCAGCAGGATATCCCCGGGATCCCCGTTAAAGGTGTAGGGATTCTGCTCATTGGAACCGTCTTCCTCGAAGTAGTACAGGCCAGCCACAAAATCCCAGGTCTCGTATTCACCGATGAAATTAAGTTCCACGGAGGTCTGGTCAGCCTCGCCCACTTCCGGGAAGGCCAGGAAATTTTCCTCAAAGCTGTCGTCATCCAGGCCGCTTTCGTACTCGGAGTGGCGGTCACTCGCAATCAGCTTGGCGCTGACAAATTCTGACAGCTCGTAGGTAGCCGTCAGGGCCAGGCCGTAGGCTTCATTGGTGACGTCAACCTGGTTAACCTGCCCCGTGTTGTTGTCGTATTCATTAGACGCCACGTCGGAGTTGCGAAAGCCAGCCTGGTACAGCGCACCGTTGGGCAGCTCGTCGATGAGCGTGGTGTAGGGCCGCAGGCCGTTACCGCCGTCATTGGCGTCCGCCGCCACCACCAGGGAGAAGCGGTCATTGGGCTCCCACTTCAACGCAACCCGCGCGGAAATATCCTGCTCCTCGCCGACCTCGACGTCGGTGCTGATATTGGTGAAGTCACCCAGGCCTTCTTTGCGTTTGAATGCACCGTTGAATGACAGGGCCACCGTATCCGACAGGCGTGTATTCACATAAAAATCGGCGTTGACACGCGCCCGGGAGCCGACCTGCATACCTGCCCGCATGATCTCTTCATCACCGGGCTGGGCGGTGATGATGTTGATGGCCCCGCCGATGGAGTTGCGACCATACAGGGTGCCCTGCGGGCCGCGCAGCACCTCGATACGCTCGATATTCGACAGGCTCCAGTTCTGGCCCACCTGGCGGCCCAGATAGACACCGTCAATATACACACCCACGCCCGGGTCGGTGGTGATCAGGTGATCCTGCAGCCCGATACCGCGGATAAACGGGTTGGCGGAGGAGGTGTGGCCCGCAGAGAAGCCGGTCACATTCAGGTTGGGAACAAACTTGCCAATATCCACCAGATCCGTAATGCCTTGCCGCTCCAGCGTCTCATTGGTGAACGCAGTGATCGCGAGCGGCACCTCATAGATACTCTGAGAGCGCTTTTGTGCGGTAACCAGTACTTCTTCAAAGATCTGGTTGTCTGCACGTTCCTGCGCCAGAGCACTCTGTGATACACCGCCCCCTGCCAGCGAGGCCACAATACCGGAGATCGCCAGCGTCATTTTTTTTCTGTTCATGTTCATCTTTCGCTCCTTAGCTATGTGTAAGAGACCACTGAAACCCAGACTTCGAGCAGGTGATTTCCCGTTAATCGCTTTATGAAACTCGCTTTGATTTGAACGACACCCTTCAGTATAGACAATTTGTTCAACTCCAGAATGTGAAAATTAACGCACAGCAGTTTTTGACATCACCGCGCCAAATAATTCCTCGTCATCGGGCAAGTTTTTCGGCTCAGTCAGCGGCCGGGAAACCCAGGTAATATTGACAAGGTGCCGCCAGGTAATATTGTCAGTCGTGATATTGCCACCCCAGCTGCCGCAGCCCAGAGAGAAAGTCTGGCGCATGCCGTTCCACAGGGCTCCACTGTTGGATGAAGACTGTGGCTGGTTGATCATCACCCGTGAAGTCCTCGTACCCAGGGCAAATTCAAGGATATTAGCGTCGCAGCTGGAAAACAGACCGCAGGAATGCCCGTAGCCGGAGTATTCCTGGATATGATTGGTCAGCTCAATGGCCTCCTGGAGATTTTTTACCTGGTAGAAAGCCATCACTACGGATAGTTTCTCACCGGAGAAAGGGTGAGACTCGCCGTAGCCGGTTTCTGGCACGATGATGAAGCTCTTGTCTGCGGGTATTTCTATACCCGCCAGCTGCCCGATTTTTTGTGCTGACTGCGCGATAATGTCAGGATTGAGATGGCCATCAGTCCACAGGGTCTCCGCCAGCAACTGATATTCGTCAGCTGTTGCCAGGTAGCCACCCTGTGCCTGCAATTTCTCCAGCAGCTCGTCTGCTATAGCCCCAACACCGATGACCGCATTATCAGCCGAGCAGGAGGTAGCGAGGTCAAACGTCTTGGAGGCCTTGATCTTGGCAGCCGCATCATCCAGATCGGCCGTTTCGTCAACCGTGATCACCGCATTACCGGCGCCAACACCGAAAGCGGGTGTGCCGCTGGAGTAGGCTGCCTTCACCATGGCCGCACCGCCGGTAGCCAGAATGACGTCAACTTGCTTCATCAGTTCACCGGTGTGCTCCAGCGTCGGCTCGACCATATTGATGACCAGGTCGCGCGGCGCACCGCAAGCCTCCAGGGCGTCCCGCATATACTCACAGACCAACTGACAGGTTTTCTTTGCGCGTGGATGAGGCGCAAGAATAATAGCGTTGCGGCCTTTGACCGCAGAAATAGCCTTGATCACCGGGCTGGCTTCGGGGTGAGTGGTTGGCGTCAGGGCACCCACTATCCCAATGGGTTTGGCGATTTGAATCAGCTTGCGCTCGTTATCCGCTTCTATTACACCGACAGACTTGTCGTGGATGATGTCAGCGAGCGCGGCGCGACACTTGCCGGCCATTTTACTCAGCTTGCCCTCGTAGTCCCCCAGGCGGGTTTCCTCTACGGCCAGCTCAGCAATTTTTTCTGCGGCGCCGGTACGGGCGACAAACCAGACCATCGCGGTAATCAGTTCATCCACCTGCGCTTGCGTGTACCCCTCGATGACCTGTTGCGCCGCGCGGGCGCGCGCGATCAGTACATTGATATCTACTTCTACACTCATTGGAATTCCTTCACATCTTTAAAATGGTTGGCCGAATGATACCCAATGCATTCCCTGCGGTCATGGGGCACGCTGATTCGGCCCTACAGCGTGCCCATTTTCGGGTACACGTGCCCATTTTGGGGTACACGTGCCCATTTTGGGGTACACGTGCCCATTTTCGGGTACAAGGGTAATCTGCTCACTCGATCAGGGGCAGACCCAGTAAAAAAAGGCCTATCCACAAGCGCATAGGCCAAAACAGAGATCGTTCGATAGAACCTGTTAGAAATTTCTCCGCACCGTCAGTCCATAGGATCTGGGTCGGGCATAGGACTCCTGACTGGAACCGTAGAAGCCGGACACATCAAATCCAATTACCGCATTGTCTTCATCGGTGAGATTGTCGACATAGGTCGCAATATTCCAACTGTTTTCAGCATCCGACCAGCTGAGACGCGCTTTTGCCTGGGTGTAGCTGTCGAATTCGTGAGCGGTGAAATTGCGCGCATTGTGGAAAAATTCAGATTGATAGTTAGCGCTAAGCTGGGCAGTGAGGTCGCCGCCAAAGACGTCCCAGGTGTAGCGAACCAGGCCGGAAACCTGCCACTCAGGCGTAAACGGAGGCGCGGCGTTGATGAAGATATCGGATGCAATCTGCAAATCCTCTACCTCCGCATCCACGTAGGATACGCCCAGCAGCACTTCCACGGCGTCGGTCGGGCTGGCAATCATCTCGACTTCAAAGCCGGTGTAGGTGGCGTCTTCGTTTGTTACGGAGCTGGAGTTGTTGACAAAGGTGAAGGACTGATAATCCTTATAATCGTAGTAGTACGCAGCCATGTTGAGCTGCAGGCTTCCGCCCACCAGCGTCAGTTTAGCCCCCACTTCGTAGGACAGCAGAATTTCCTCATCATAGGGGGAGAAACCACCGAACAGCGGCGCGTTAAAGCTACCAGCCTTGACGCCGCGGTTAATGCCCGCGTAGTACAAGGAGTTTTCATCCGGGCTGTACTCCAACTGAATCTTGCCGGACCATAAATCCTGGTCATTGTCGTCCTCCAACTGATCAATGTCGAACAGCGGATTGTCGGTCTCAATCTTGCGATCATCCGTGTTGGGGAAAAAAGTCACCACACCCTGAAAATCCTTGTTCTCCTGGATCAAACGCAAGCCTGCAACCAGCACCAACTCATCGCTCAGGGAGTAATCGAACTGTCCGAATACGGAAAAGGAGTCGGTATTCAGTTCGGTGATGGTATTGGCTTCCTGGCCTCTTATGCCAAACCAGTCCTGGCTGACAGGGGAAGCTGCCAGGCCCTGGATGAAGTCAGTGTCGATACTCAGATAGTATCCTCCTGCAACCCACACCATGTTGTCGGTGGTGCCGTTGAAGCGAATCTCCTGGCTGAACTGGTCGGTATCGCCGTCGGATTGGAAAATAAGAGCGCCTGTCGCGGACTGGTCAGAGTCCAGGCCGATCACGCGGGTAAAGTTTTTATAGTCGGTCAAAGAAGTTAATTGCGCCCACTCGAAATCATATTTGAATTCGGCGGATATGCCCTTGGATTCCAGTTCGTTTTGATCGTCAAAGGCGAAGTCTTTGTTGACTTTATCGCCGGTGCCGTCCGGGTTGACGTTACCGAAGAAATCGCCCCCGACCACCGGGCGAGTGACGCTGCCATCGCCGTTACCGTCAATACACACGCCGGCCTGGATAACATCGCAATTCATAGGATCATCAATGGAATAGATGACGTCTATCACCTCGCCATTGGCGCGGCGGATTTCGGTGGTTGCCGCCAACTGATAAGGGCCTTCACTCTTGGTGGTATCTGCCCAGTTGGCGCTCAGCAGTAAGCTACCTTCGTCACCGATATCAAACTCCAGGTGTCCCCGCAGGGCGACTGTATCGTCGTTGTAGCCATCTTCGCCGCCGGCGGTACCGCCATCACCATTAAAATCGACACCGGGGTAAATATTATCCAGTATTTCATCCTGCTGGTTGGTCATGAAGGCCAGTCTGCCCCTGACACTATCACCCAGCGGACCACTGATAGCGCCCTCCAAACGTATTTGGCTAAATGAGGCAACCGTTCCTTCGATATATCCCTCCAGTTCATCGGTTGGCTTATTGGTAATCGAATTCACCAGGCCGCCGGTTGCGTTGCGACCGAACAGGGTTCCCTGGGGACCCTTCAGCATTTCAATCCGAGCGACATCATACAGTCCAAAGGTCTGTGCCTGCGTACTGGCCAGATAAGCTCCATCAACATAAACAGCCACCGGTGCTTCCGCCAGATCGGCGTAGTCATTCTGAACAACGCCGCGAATGTTAAAGATAGCCCGCTGCCCGCCGATGTCACCGGCCAGAGAAATACCCGGGGTATAAGCGATCAGATCAGTGCTGGACTCAAAGCCCAGAGCCTTCATCTGATCCCCGGTGAAGGCCGTAACAGCAACCCCTACGTCGTTCAGTTTTTGCTCTCTTTTCTGTGCAGTAACGATTACTTCTTCAAGCAGCGTAGCAGCGGAAGCCATACCACCGGCTAATGGCGACAAGCCCAATATCAGGGAAATTGATTGGCTGAGAAGGCGTTTTTTGTTTCCGGTGACAGTGTTAGGTACAGATTTCAGTGTGCTACTCATTTTATATTCCCCTCCGGGCGTGTATCTGATTCTTGTCTGGAATAAACCTGTCCAGTTAGACAGGATTTGAACACTAATCTATCCTGTCCAGATGGTCAAGTAATAACTGATGAAATATTTGTCCTTTAGTAGGTGTCCAGGGAACCTCTGATTAAGTTGGCTTTCGTCATTCCCGCGAAGTCGGGCATCTAGAAAAATCAGCAACTTATGGATTTCCGCTGGCGCGGGAATGACCTTAATCAGAGCTTCCCTAGTTTGTTTCCAGGTCGGTCAGCACAGCATAGGTATCCGGGCGACGGTCACGCAGAAATTGCCATTGATCACGCGCCTCACGTACCTGGTCCAGATCGATTTCATGTACCAACAACTCGTCCTGATCGCGACTGGCAATCGCCTCGATATCCCCGCGAGGGTTGACCACATAGCTCTGACCGTAAAACTCGCCCAGATCCCACGGTGCTTCCTTACCCACCCGGTTAATCGCACCGATGTATACGCCACTCGCGGCCGCAGCCGCTGGCTGCTCCAACTTCCATAAATACTCTGAAACGCCGGCGACGGTCGCCGAAGGATTGACAATATACTCGGCGCCCCTGAGTGCCAGCGCACGCCAACCTTCGGGGAAGTGACGGTCATAGCAGATATAGACACCCAGGTTCAGGTAGGCAGTTTTAAATACCGGCCAGTCAGATGCTCCCGGCTTGAAGAAGAATTTCTCCCAAAACCCTGCCACCTGCGGTATGTGTGTTTTTCGATACTTCCCCATATACGTACCATCCGCGTCGATAACGGCGGCCGTGTTGTAATAAATGCCGGGCAAGGCCTCCTCGTAGATAGGTACGACAATGACCATCTGATGCTTTCTGGCAACCTCCTGCATCACCTTTGTGGTATGCCCATCGGGAATCGTTTCGGCAGCGGCATACCACCGCTTGTCCTGGCTGGGACAGAAGTATGGCTGCGTAAAGACTTCCTGGAAACACAGAACCTGTACCCCTGCACGGGCCGCCTGCTCAATATATGGCGTATGCCCCTCCAGCATACTGTCCCTTATTTCGACGGGGCTCAGCGAAGTATCCGCATTCAAGCCGAGTTGTATGAGACCTACTTTAACTTTTGACATACCCATCTCCTGTAGTGATAGTCGATCCTATGATCAAGTTGGCTGCCACAGCCATCAGGCTTGGCTCAAAAAATGTTGTCAGGCCCGTGCCATCTCACCACGTATGTGGCGGTGAACAGTTTTGCGCATGGGCAGGTAGTAACTGACGCTGGCAACGATGGCCCCGACAAACCAGGCATTGTCATAAATTCTCTCGAACAGTACCGGCACGCTTTCAAGCATGCCCGCGGCGTGCAGAAAACCGGGAATATTGGGTGCGATCCCAAGCGCCAGCGCCAGCAAGGCAAACGGGTTCCAGCCCTGGCTGTATTCATAAATTTTTCCGCGCTGGTACAGATCGTCAAGTTCAAGGTGACATTTGCGGATGAAGAAATAATCGGTAATCAGAATCCCGGCAATAGGCCCCAGTAAGGAGGAGTATCCCACCAGCCAGACAAACAAGTAAGCACCCGCAGATTCCATCAACTTCCAGGGCATCATGGCAATGCCCAGACCGGCAGTAATCAGGCCGCCCAGCTTGAAGGAAATTTTGTGTGGCGCCAGATTGCAAAAGCCGTTGGCGGGAGCCACCACATTGGCCGCCAGGTTAGTGGTCAAGGTGGCGACAATCAACATGCACAATCCCAGAATGGCGGCACCACCGCCAAGGCGACCGGCAATTTCCAGCGGATCCCAGATTTCCTCACCGAAAACCTCCACCGTTGCCATAGTCACAGCCACACTAATGAACGCCAGCAAAGCCATGGGCAGCGGCAGGCCCAGTGCCTGACCGATGACCTGATCCCGCTGGCTGCCGGCAAAGCGGGTGAAATCGGGAATATTCAGACACAGCGTTGACCAGAAGCCAACCATGGCCGTCACGCCGGGAAGGAACACCCGCCAGAACTCACCTTCTCTCGCGCCACCCACGACAAAGGCAGATGGCTTCGCAAACATGGCACCAAATCCATCTGCGCTCACATAAGCCCAGTACAACATCCCCAGGCAGATAACCAACAGTACGGGCGCGGCCAGAGTTTCCAACCAGCGGATTGACTCCATACCACGCAGAATGAAATATATCTGAATCGCCCAAAAGAACAGGAAGCACACCAACTGAGCAAGATCAATATCCAAAAAAGGCAGCGGTGTTCCAACAAACATTGAGCCCGACAGTCCATTCACGATCTGATAAATCGCCGAGCCACCCACCCAGGTTTGAATGCCGAACCAGCCGCAGGCTACCAGACCCCTGAGCACACCCGGCAAGCGTGCACCGACCGTGCCGAAGGAAGACCGCAATAACACCGGGAAAGGAACGCCATACTTGGCGCCGGCATGACCGATCAGGAGCATGGGGATCATGACGATAAAGTTACCAAGAAACACCGTTAGTATGGCTTGCCACCAATTCATGCCCTGCGCGATAAGTCCCGATGCCAGCAAATAGGCTGGCACACAAATCACCATACCAACCCAGAGTGCCGCTATATTTACCCAGTTCCAGGTACGTTGTTCCACCGAGGTGGGTGCCAAATCTTCATTCCACAGATAGTCCTCTGCCCCAAGGGGAGGCGCGACTTGTTGACTAGATGATTGCATATCTATTCTCTTTTAATTTATTCAAACCCAAATCGGCCAGTACTGCAGGCTTCAATTCTAACAATTCATCGTTTCCTGGCGCCAATACCCCGGATAGAGACGCCAGCTCAAGTTAGCAGCCAAATAATCTTGACTAACTGATCAGGCTGGCCTAGGATACACATGCTGACCATTTAGTCAAGTTGTAAATGTCAGTTTTTTGAGGCTCCATGAGTCTTGGCCAACTTCCAGAGGTGCTCCTATGTCCATACTTATCAAAGGCGGAACTATTCTCACTCACGATGATACCTATCGTGGCGATGTATTGTTAAGCGACGGTCTTATTCAGGCGGTGGGGTCTGATCTGGACGTTCCAGCGAATACCGACATAATCGATGCCGGTGGGCAGTACGTTATGCCCGGCGGCATTGATCCCCACACCCACATGCAGCTGCCCTTTATGGGCACGGTTGCCTGCGACGATTTCTTTACCGGTACCGCTGCCGGCCTGGCCGGCGGCACCACCAGCATTATTGATTTCGTCATTCCCCAGCCGCAGCAAGGACTGCTTGATGCATTCCATATATGGCGGGGTTGGGCCGAAAGTTCGGCAGCAGACTACGGTTTTCATGTTGCCGTAACCTGGTGGGACGACAGCGTGTACGAGGATATGGGCACCCTTGTGGAGAAGCACGGGGTCAACAGCTTCAAGCACTTTATGGCCTACAAAAACGCCATTATGGCAACGGATGATATTCTGGTTCCCAGCTTTTCCCGTTGTTTGGAGTTGGGTGCCATTCCAACAGTGCATGCCGAAAATGGCGAGCTGGTTTATCACCTGCAACGGAAAATGCTGGAGATGGGTCTAACCGGGCCGGAAGCGCACCCACTCTCGCGTCCGCCGGAGGTTGAGGGCGAAGCGGCAAATCGTGCCATCAAAATTGCCCAGGCGCTGAATACCCCTATTTATCTGGTCCATGTGTCAACCAAAGATGCACTGGATGCGATCATTTACGCGCGCAACCAGGGGCAGCGCGTATACGGTGAATGCCTGACTGGCCACCTGTTGCTGGATGACAGTGTGTATCGGGATGAGAATTGGGAGCGAGCGGCCGCGCATGTAATGAGCCCGCCTTTTCGGCCCAAGGGCCACCAGGAGGCACTCTGGCGTGGCTTGCAGACCGGAAACCTGCAAACCACCGCAACCGATCACTGTGTTTTCTGTGCGGAGCAAAAGGCGGCGGGAGCCGACGATTTCACCCTGATTCCCAACGGTACCGCAGGGGTGGAAGATCGTATGTCCGTGTTGTGGCACGAGGGTGTTGGAACCGGCAAGCTGTCGATGAACGAATTTGTGGCGGTAACCTCTACCAACAGTGCCAAGATCTTCAATATGTATCCCAGGAAAGGGGCGGTTGCGGCGGGGGCAGATGCCGACCTCGTGATCTGGGACCCCGAGGGCACGCGCACGATTTCTGCCAGCACCCACCACTCCAACGTCGATTTCAATATCTTTGAGGGCAAGACTGTCAAGGGCATTCCCAGCCACACAATCTCCCGTGGCAAGGTGGTATGGAAAGACGGCCAGCTCAACGCGTGACAGGGCGCCGGCCGGTACATAGAGCGCCCCGCATACCCGCCGGTTTACGAAGTGCTACAAAAAACAGCCGCGGCAAATAAACCACAACCCGTAATCAGGTCACGAAGTTTAACAACCTAACCCCTAGTTAAGGAGTACTGCTATGGATTTTGCGATTTGTTTTAAAGGCTTTGTCAGCCCTGAGCGGGCCCGCTATCGGGTGAGACAGGCCGAAGCGGGCGGCTTCACCAACTGCTGGTTCTACGACTCTCATATT
>JAPUKZ010000255.1 GCA_027295405.1 Gammaproteobacteria bacterium | reverse complement strand
GACCATGGGGATAAGCTCCTTGCCCCATTCGATGGTGTCCTGGAGCGGGTCAAATCCCATCCGGCTATGCTGCCGGTACTGGCGGCGGAAGCCGTGATGCTGGAGAGCATGCTCGGTTAACCGGTCTCGCGGCTTGCGGGTATAATGGCGCGCTTTTAACCGGGCGCGCGCTTTAGTGAGGCGCGCCGCCCCGCGGGCACCGTGAGCGAACTACTCCCCTACCAATACGTACTGATCGGCCTGCTGTTCATCTGGGGCGGCTTTGTGCGCTCTGGCGTGGGTTTTGGCGGAGCGGTGCTTGCCCTTCCCTTCCTGCTGCTGATTCGGGACCAGCCGCTGGTGTTCCTGCCAATTATCGCCATTCATCTGCTGCTGTTTTCCTCGCTGACGGTGGTCCAGAACCATCGCAAGGCGGTGCGGGCAGGTGTCGCTGAGGGCGGCACTGTGGATTGGGCGTTCTTGCGCTACGCACTCCTGATCATGGCCATACCGAAATTGATTGGCGTATTCGGGGTGATCACCCTGCCCGGCGAGCTGATCAGCGGTTTTGTCTTCGTGATCGTGACCATCTATGCCATCACCTATATCCTCGACCGGCCCTTCAAAAGCAACAACAAGTGGCTGGACATCTTGTTCCTGATGCTGGGGGGCTATGTCAGCGGCACCTCGCTGATCGCGGCGCCGCTGGTGGTGCCGGTAGCGGCTAGCCGGGTGCTCAGGGAGCAGCTGCGCGATACCCTGTTCGCGCTGTGGTTTATCCTGGTGGCGGTGAAGCTGGCCGCCTTCATTTACGCGGGGGTAGACCTGCAGTTAATCCATCAGCTGTGGTTGCTGCCCTGTGCCACGGTAGGACACGGTATCGGACTGCGTTTTCACGAGTACACCCTGCGGGCGGAAACGAAAGTGTTTTTCCGGGTAATGGGTGTCGGCCTGCTGGCAGTCAGCCTGGTGGGACTGTGGCGGATTCTTTATTAAAAAAAAGCCCGGCGGGGAGCCGGGCAAAGCCTATGGACTACATAGGGGGAGTTAATCGGTCTGGGCTAATCTCACGGCCCGGTTGGGGCTGAGATTGATTTTCACCACCCGCTCCAGGGCGTAGGCATCGTAGTCGCCGGTGCTGGCGCTGCTCTGGCTGGCACCGTGGCTGAAGGTTTCAATGCGAGCGGGGTCCACACCCAGTTCCTGCAGGGCCTGTGCAACATGACTGACCCGGGCCACCGACAACTGCATGTTGTAGCTGTCAGCACCGCGGGGGTCGGCGTAGCCGTCCAGGCGTACGGCGATATCCGGGTTGCCGCTGAGAAAGGTGGCCAGGGTTTGCAGGCGGCGCTGCCCGGCTGCAGTCAATTCCGGCTGGTTGGTCTTGAACAGCATTTCCAGCTCCAGTTGCTCCAGCATTAACCGGGCGTACTGGAGGCCGGTGTCCTGGGCCACCTCCAACTGCTGTTGCAGGGCGATCATGTCCTGCCGGGACCGTTGCAAGCGCGATTCGACCTGTTCCAGTTCGACGCGGGTACTGGCCAGTTGCTGGCGGTTATCTTCCGCCTCGGCAGCAGTCTCCAGGTTTTCGCTAAACCAGGCGCCGATGGCCGCTCCCGCCAACATTCCTATTGGACCACCCAACGCCACGCCGGCGGCTGTGCTTCCCAGAAAAGTAACGCCTTGCTTGGTCGGCAACAGGTCGTCGGCATGGGCCGGGGGTATGGTGGCAGTTGCCAGCAGTCCGGCTACTACAATACTCAGTGCTTTCATATCCTTCTCCTTGTGCAGCATTTTTGCTGCTTTGTGTGTTGCGGTGATGTCTATTACGCAACAACAAGGAGTCAATGCCGGGGCACAATCCCGGCAGTTCAGGGATTAAATCTGACCAATTGTGGCAAGGGTGGCCCTATCCAGTTCTTCCAGGTTCACCAATTCGCCACTGTCCTGGTCCAACTCCGACAACTCTTCCCTGGCCTGGGCGATGCCCGCGGCGATAGCGCCACTGTAGCGGGTGGGGGCCCTGGGCAGACCGGCGACAATACCAATCCGCTCAAAACGGCTGAGCTGCTCTGCCTCCTCACCCTCCGGGTGCAGGAAGCGCAGCATGAAATTAAGGTAGGGAATAAACTGCGCGGTGGTGGCAAGGTCCTCATCCCATCTCGGCAGCTTCAAACCTGGCGCCAACAGCGGCTGCGGCTGCATGGTATAAGCACTCAGGGGTACCAGCACCAAGGTATGCGCCCATTTCTTGAGACGTTCATAAGTTGCAGCGCTGGCAACCCGGGTGGCGCTGTGCACCCGTACCAGATCCGTATTGGAGCGGATCACCCTGCGAATACCCAGCGGCACCTCAGCGTCCCAGTCCCGGGTCACGATCAGGTAATTGGCATCCTCGTTATCGGAATCAATGCGAAAGGCGTTTTCCCCGTACAGGTCCACCAACTTAATGCCGCTCAGGAAAACCCCACCCTGGGGCACGTGCAGCAGCATGGGTTCGCTACGCAGGTCCAGCCAGGCCTTGATGGTAATCGACTGGTCGGATTCTCCCTCAACCCTGGCCCGCACCTTGAGCGTGTTAAAAGCGCCGATATGGTCGGCGGAGGACTTGCCGGCGATCTCCTGGTACATGCTGCTGTATGACTGTAACAGGGGCTGGGCGTAGAAATACGCCTCACGGGCCAGCCCGGCAAACTCCACCACGGAGCTGTTGATGGACTGCGTCGAAACCTCGGAAAAGATCTCGGTGCCCCCGTTCAACCGCAGGGTAGCCGCTAGCAGCAGTACGCCGGTAAATACGGTCACCCCAACAATAATTATCGCTTTTCTGAACATGTCTCCCGCCTGTCAACGTTGTTACAGGGGGCAATTATCCGCACTGCACGGGCCATTGCCATCGCCAGTGTCAGAATCGGTGAACCCGGTCACAGAAAACACACATTTAGTGCGGCAAGGCGGTGACCACGTAACGCAGGGGGCCCCCGGCCCGCAGGGCCTCAAAGGGGTAGCAGGTGACCAGTAACAGCCCGGCTGCCACGGGCTTCAGGGCCTGATGGCGGCTGTCAACGATAGCCACTGAGTCGACCCGCCAGCGCTGCCAACCACCCTGTTTGGCCCGCAGTCGCAGGGAGTCACCCGCGCGCAGCTCTTGCAGAAAGCGAAAATGGGTGTCCCTGTGGCCGGCAATCAGCAGCGCCGGGGGCTGTGAACCGGCCGGGGGCTGGTCACCAACCTGGGGCATGCGTCCGGGACCAAAGGCCAGGGCATTTCCCTGGCCGCCTTCCAGCACATACAGGTCAACCCCCAGATGTGGCGCCTGCAGCCGCAATACCGGCCAGGTATCGGCCCAGGGCCAGGGTTTGGCAGCGCCCTCCGCGCTCCAGGCACGGGCGATCAACACTTGTGCCAGTTCGGCCTTGGCCAGTATCCAGGCACCGGGAAGCAGTTGTGTAAGCGCTGCACACAGGCTGCATATTGTCAGGTAACGGAGCCACATGGGCCTATTAAAGCCCCCAATTCTGGCATTCCTGTGGCGATGCCTGTGGCCAAATATGTTAGCGAATTGGCCGCTACTGCGATAGGAAACTGCTATCTTTACTGTATCTTTCGCGGCTTTACCGAATCCACCGCAAACTAACAGGGGCGACAAATGAAACCACTCTCCAGTGCAGATGCGTTTTTTCTCTACGCCGAAACTGAGCAACAGCACCAGCATACCCTGGGTTTGCTGGTGCTGGACCCGAGCACCGCAGTAGGCAAGTTCGATATGCAGCAATTGGCGGTGAAACTCGAAATTGATCTCGACACGCTACCGGAATTTCGCCAGAAACTGGTCAAGCTGCCCATGGCCCTGTCACCGCCGGTGTTGGTGGATGACCCGGACTTCAACTTCAAGAATCACGTGCAGTTCAAAACCCTGAAAGCACCGGGTAATATGCGCCAGCTGTCCACGCTGATCAGTCGCTTTGCCAGTGAGCCACTGGACAAGGACCTGCCCCTGTGGGAAACCCTGTTCGTGGATGGCCTGGAGGGCGGCAAGGTCGCCGTCTGCACCAAGTCTCACCACTTGATAGCGGACGGGGTACAGGGCGCGGAGTTCATGGCCGAGCAGTTTGATTTCGAGCCCAACCCGGCGCAGAAGAAAACCAAAAAAGGCGTCAAGTGGAGTGCCCGGGAGTACTCCACCTACGACATCCTGGGCGCCTCCTGGGCCAAGCACCGGGCCGGGCAACCGGGCTTTCGCACCATGTTCAACAAGACGCTCAAGAGCCTGAGCAAACGCCGCCAGTTGTTCCAAAGCAAGAAGGTGGACCAGGACCTGGTCACCTCCATCATTCCCAGCGCCCCCAAGCTCAAGTTCAACGGTGGCATTACCCCCAATCGCACCGTCGCCCTGGGCAACGTCGGCCTGTCCGCGCTCAAGGCTATCAAGAATCACTTTGATGTCACCATCAACGATGTGATTCTCACCGCCTGCACCCTGTCCCTGCGCGAGTACCTGATCGAAACCAACGACCTGCCCGACGAACCGGTCGTCTGCGCGGTACCGGTTTCACTCAAACTCAAGGGCCAGAAAGCGGAAGGCGATGCCGGCAACCAGGTCGGCAATATGATCGTGAAACTGCCGGTGCAGATCGCCGATCCGGTGGCGTGTCTGCTCGCGGTGAACCGGCACACCGGGGAAGCCAAGAAGCTCTTCGACGAGTCCTTTGAAAATCTGATGATGGGTTATATCGGCATGCTGCCACCGGCCCTGGCCAACACCGCCATGAAGACCTTGTTCAGCCGGCGCCTGATGGATATGATGCCAGCCCAGACCAACTTTGTGGTCTCCAACTTCCCGGGTCCACCGATCCAGCTGTTCATGCAGGGGGCCGAACTCAAGGCCACCTACCCCATCGGCCCGGTCTTGTCCGGGCAGGGCCTGAATATGACCTTCATGAGCCAGATGGACGAAATGAATTTTTCGGTGCAAACCTGCCGCGAGAAGCTGCCGGAGGCCTGGGATCTTGCCGATGGCATCGTCGAGTGGGTGAATGTGCTGGAGCAATCGGCCACTGCAGACCAGGCGGGTCGCAAGAAACCGGCCGGGAAAAAGAAAACCCCAGCCAGAAAGAAAGCCCCTGCAAAAAAGAAAGCCCCTACGAAGAAGAAAGCCCCTATGAAAAAGAAAGTCGCTCCTGATAAGAAAGCCGTTCCAAAAAAGAAGGCAGTTCCAAAAAAGAAAACGCCCGCCAAACAAAGTGCGGCAGGCAAGCGTAAGGCGGCCAAATAATGCCGGAACCGGCTGCAGATGTGCTAATCCCTCAGGGTCACTATATTACGCTTGCGGGCCGCGGACGCTGCTTCTACAGAGAGCATCCCAATCCAGGCAAACCCACACTGCTGTTACTGCACGGTATGGTGGGTACCGCACTGGTTAACTGGCACCGCTGTTTTCACCACCTCGCGCCCCACTTCCATATCATAGCGCCAGACCTGCGCGGTCACGGCCGCAGCTTTCGCAAGACCCGCAGTTTCCGGTTCAGTTCCTGCGCCAAGGATATCGCGGCCCTGATGCGGGTACTGGATCTCCGGGACGTTATCCTGGTTGGCTATTCCATGGGCGGCTCCATCGCCCAGCACCTGCTGCAGCACCACCCACAGCGGATCGGCGGCGCGGTATTCAGTGCCTCCGGTTTCCAACCCCAGGTGAAGCCCAGCCAGAGAATTTTTGTGGCGCCATTCATGGCCGCACTGGTCGGCATGGCCCGACTCAGCCATTTGTTGACCCGGGCGCCGCGGCGAATCTTGGCCGGTCTGCTGCCGATCATGAATATGCGCGACCCGCAGTTCCAGTCCCTGCAGTTATCTTTGATTGACGAAATCCGCCGCACCCCGTTCCGGCTCACCCTCGAGGCCGGGCGAGAAATGGCTTTCCATGACGCCAGTGACTGGCTGCCCGGTTTTACCCAGCCCTGCGCGGTGCTGGTTACCGATGACGACGCGGTGTTTCCCGCCGAACAACAGAAGCAAATGGCGGCCTTGCTGCCCAATGCCAGCCGCTTCCACTTTTCCGGCAACCACCGCTCCTGCACCCACGCCCTCTACGGCCCGGCCCTGAATGAGGCCTGCCAGGATGTGGCCAAGCGTATCGACGCCCGGCGTATCGACGCCCGGCATATCGACGCGCGGATAGCCTGAGCCCCATGTACCGACTGCATGGCAGAGACGCCAATTTCCTGTACCAGGAAACCCCCACGGCGCCCATGCACACCATGAAGATCTACCTGCTGGAGATCCCAGCGGACAGCGTACTCAACTGGGAGGGAATTGTCAGTCGTACCGAGGCCATGCTCGACCAGATGCCCATGCTGCGCCAGCGACCCGTGTTTGTGCCCTTCGGTCTGCACCACCCGGTGATGATCGAGGACCCGGACTTCGATCTGGAGTACCACATCTGCCGGGCTGCGCTCCCAGCGCCCGGTGGTATGCGGGAGCTGGAGGCCATGGTGGCCCAGATTGCCAGCCATCCGCTGGACCAGCATCGGCCCCTGTGGGAGATATGGATCATCGAAGGGCTGGCGGATGGGCGTCTGGCCTGCGTGCAGAAAATCCACCATACACTGGCAGACGGCATGGCCTCGGTGGGCTATATAACCAAGGCCTGGTCCTCCGGGGCCCTGGACGACAGCGGCCCACCCAGCGACTGGGTGCCGGAAGAAATCCCCTCACGCCGCCGCCTGCTCTGGGATGCGTTGGTGGATCACGTCAAGTTCGACGCCCGTAACCTGCCCCGCTTTCTGAACACCCTGTGGCACGCCGTGCGCGGCATGCAGGCCCACGCCAAGCTGCACCCCTCTCCCACCATGCGTGGTCTCAGTGGAGATCTGCCGCGCTGCCGCTGGAACTACGCGCTGTCTCCCAAACGCGCTTTCGCCACCGTGCAGTTGAGTCTGGATGAGGTGCGGACGCTGAAAAACAAGCTCGGCGGCACCGTCAACGATGTGGTACTGGCCCTGGCCGCCACCAGCCTGCGCCAGTTCCTGATCGGGCACGACGAGCTACCCGGGCAGCCGCTGGTTGCCTCCATTCCGGTGTCCACCGACGAAAAGGGTGCCATGCGCGAGTTCGGTAATCGCACCGCCGCCATCACCACCTTGCTGCATGTGAACATCGCCGACCCGCTGGAGCGCTACCAGGCCATTCGTGAAAGTACCAACCAGGGCAAGGCCGAACTGGACATCATGGGCAAACACACCTACGGCTTGCTGATGCACTATACCCCGCCGGTAGTATTGCAGTGGATCAGCCAGAGCAAGTTCCGCAAGCGCAAGGCCAACAACCCCAAGTACCTGCCCCCCAGCAATATGAGCATTTCCAAT
>JAPUKZ010000254.1 GCA_027295405.1 Gammaproteobacteria bacterium | reverse complement strand
CTAACAGGCGCTGCCTGGCGCTGGTGTCCGGCAGTCGGCGGGAGTAGTCCAGTCTCAGTCCGGCCGCCGCCAGCGGTGCTGCAAACGGGCGGCCGGCCCCTTGCAGAGGCGCGCTTCAGATCGAGCAGCGGTGGCTTGGGCTGGTTGGGAAGCTGCCTAGACTTGACGGTTTGTGGACAGCTCCGTGATCGCCCACATGGCATCCCGAAACCGCCCCTGCGGCAGTTGCTGCAGGGTGGCCAGGGCCTGGTCCTGATAGCGCGCGGCGACTTCCCGCGCATAGTCAAGGGCACCGCAATCCTGAACAGCGGTAACCACCGCTGCAAGGTTTTGCGCCGATTTGTGACGGATAGACTCTTCCACCAGCGCGCGCTGTTCCGCACTGCCCGTCCGCAGTACGTAAATCAAGGGTAGGGTGGGCTTGCCCTCAGCCAGATCGTCACCGACATTCTTACCCATTTTGTCCGGGTCACCAGCGTAGTCCAGTACATCATCAAATATCTGGAAGGCAATGCCGGTATTCAGGCCAAATTCGTGCAACTGCTGCAACACCGGCTCTGGCTGCTTCGCCAGGGTGCCGGCACCGTAACAGGCGGTGGCGAATAAAATGGCGGTTTTGCGGGTGATCACGTCCAGATACTGTTCTTCACTGGTACTGGGATCGCCGGCGCGCACGAGTTGCAAGACCTCGCCTTCGGCTATGGTATTGGTGGTGGCGGCGACGTCGCGCATGATGTCCATGTTGCCTATTTCCACCAGTAGCTGGAATGCGCGGGTATAGAGAAAATCGCCAACCAGGACGCTGGGGGCATTGCCGAATTCGGCATTGGCGGTGGTGCGGCCACGGCGCAGACTGGAGATATCCACGACATCATCGTGCAGCAGGGTGGCGGTGTGGATGAATTCAATGACGGCGGCGTATTTGATGTGATCCTGACCGTCATAGGCAAAGCAGCGCGCGGTCAACAAGCTTAGCAGCGGGCGCAATCGCTTACCGCCGGCATCGACGATGTAATGACCGATATTCTCCACCAACTCTACATCCGAGTGCAGATTGTCGATGATGAGCTGGTTGACAGCGTCGAGCTCGGCCAGCACTGGTTGACGAATTTCTTGCATGTGGAAACTGTGATGGTTGAACCGCTGGCATGCTAGGGGCTGCTACCAGCCGTGTCAATAAAAAGTGCCGTAAGCTATTGGGAGATATGGAATTAACTCTTGCCTGCAGGGGGGATATTCAGTAGAATCGCCGCCCTCTACCGTCCCGGCTCCCGCCGCGAGCGGTTTTTGTAAGTGCCTGTCTCTGCCCCCTCGCCTGGCGAGGGTCTGAAACCAGTAGCGAGCAGGCGAACTTTACGGAGTATGGCATGTACGCAGTTATTGAAAGTGGTGGCAAACAGCATCGCGTAAAAGAGGGTGAAACCCTCAAGCTGGAAAAGATTGAAGCCGCAACCGGCGACAAGTTTGAATTTGACCGGGTTTTGCTGGTTGGTGGTGGCGAGACTGTAAAAGTCGGTACCCCGCTAGTAGATGGCTGCAAGGTTACCGCAGAAGTGGTCGCCCATGGTCGCCACCAGAAGGTCAAGATCATCAAGTTCAACCGTCGCAAGCAGTACCGTAAGCAAACTGGCCATCGGCAGTGGTATACCAAAGTTAAAATCACCGGTATCACCGGTATCAGCGGGTAATTGGAGGTAAGTCATGGCACACAAGAAAGCAGGGGGTAGTACTCGTAACGGTCGCGATTCCGAGAGCAAACGCCTCGGCGTCAAGCGCTACGGCGGCGAAGTCGTCAAAGCGGGCAATATTATTGTGCGACAGCGCGGTACGCGCTTCCACGCCGGTGAGAACGTGGGCTGTGGCAAGGACCACACCTTGTTCGCCACCGCGGACGGCAGAGTGGAGTTTGTTATCAGGGGCCCCAAAAGCCGCAAGTTCGTGCAGGTCGTGAGCGCCTGATCGCGGGGACTGGATTAACTAAAAGGCCCCGTCTCCGACGGGGCCTTTTAGTTTAGGGGGGGTCTCTGGACCCTCAACGGGTCCATGACCCCCACGGATAGAACTATGAAATTCGTAGACGAAGCCACAATTCAGGTACAGGCGGGCAAAGGCGGCAACGGCTGCCTCAGTTTTCGCCGCGAAAAGTACATTGCCAAAGGCGGCCCGGATGGCGGCGATGGCGGTGACGGCGGCAGTGTGTACCTGGAAGCCGATGCCGCTCTCAACACCATGGTGGACTACCGCTACCAACGTCATTTCCAGGCGCAAAGCGGCGAATCCGGTCGCGGCAAGAACTGTACCGGCAAGAGCGGCGATGATCTGGTATTGAGCGTTCCCGTGGGCACCACGGTGCTCGATCAGGACAGTGGCGAAATACTGGGGGATTTGTCCGGTCCCGGTCAGCGCCTGGCAGTCGCGCGGGGCGGCTTTCATGGCCTGGGCAATACCCGCTTCAAGTCCAGCACCAATCGCGCACCGCGACAGACCAGCCCCGGTTCCGCCGGAGAGCAACGCAACTTGCGACTGGAGCTGAAGGTACTGGCGGATGTGGGCTTGCTGGGCTTGCCCAACGCCGGCAAATCGACCCTGATACGCTCAATCTCGGCAGCCAAACCCAAGGTTGCCGATTATCCGTTTACCACACTGGTACCCAATCTGGGGGTGGTAACAGTGCAATCGCACCGCAGTTTTGTAGTCGCCGATATTCCCGGCTTGATTGCGGGAGCCTCCAACGGGGCCGGTCTCGGGGTGCGCTTCCTGCGCCACCTCACCCGCAATCGCCTGTTGTTGCACCTGATCGATATGGCCCCCCTTGATGGCAGCGATCCAGCGGTCTCCGCGGCTACTATAGTCAGCGAACTTGAGCGATTCAGCCCGGCACTGGCGGCGCGTGAACGTTGGCTGGTACTCAACAAGGTCGACTTGCTCGATCCAGAGCAACTGCAGGAACAGCGCCAGGCAGTGCTGGACGCGCTTGACTGGAAGGGGCTGGTCTACGAAATTGCCGCGATCAACGGGCAGGGTACCAAGTCGCTTTGCCACGACATCATGCTGCAGCTGGAACAGTGGCGGGAACAGGAGGCGGCGGAGCCGGAATTGGCTGCCCGGGAGCAGGAGCTGCAGTTATTGATGCAACAGCAGGCGCGCGAGCGAATTGAGGCGTTGCGCGAACAGTGGCGTGCGCAGCGGCATGAAGGGCGACAGGCGGCGGCTGATACTGGCGGTGATAATGACGATTTTGACGACGCCGTGGATGTTGAATATGTCCCCTGAATCGAACAGCCGCCAGCAATTCACCCGGGCCAGACGTTGGGTAATCAAGGTGGGTAGTGCCCTGCTCACAGACAGCGGGCGGGGCCTGGATTACGACATGATTACTGCCCTGGTCCAGCAGATGGCGGCGTTGCGCCGGGCAGGGCGGGAACTGGTGCTGGTCTCCAGTGGTGCTGTAGCCGCGGGTATGGTTCGGCTGGGATGGTCTGAGCGCCCGCACGCGCTGCACGAGTTACAGGCCGCCGCCGCAGTAGGGCAGATGGGCCTGGTGCAGAGTTATGAATCTGCTTTTCAGCGCTATGATATGCATACCGCGCAGGTACTGCTGGGGCACGATGATATTTCCGCCCGGGATCGTTACCTTAATGCCCGCGGTGCGTTGACCACACTGCTACGCCTGGGTGTAATTCCGGTGGTGAACGAAAATGATACCGTCGCCACCGACGAGATTCGATTTGGTGACAACGACACCCTGGCCGCTATGGTCGCGAACCTGATAGATGCTGACGTGCTGCTGATTTTGACCGATCAGCAAGGTTTGTATGAGGCTGATCCGCGCGTCAATCCTGACGCCAGTCTGGTTACTGAGGCCTATGCTAATGCGCCCGGCCTGGAAGCGATGGCTGGCAGCAGGGGCGTTCTGGGTCGCGGCGGCATGCTGACCAAGATTCGCGCCGCGAAACTGGCGGCGCGCTCCGGCACCGATACCCTGATTGTGCAGGGACAACGCAGCAACGTGATTGGCGAGGTGGCGGCGGGTGCGGCTATCGGAACCTGGCTGCGTGCGGACCAGGCCCCGTTGGCGGCACGCAAGCGATGGCTGGCAGGACTGATGCGCGGCAGTGGAACCCTGGTGCTGGACGATGGTGCGGTAGAGGTGTTGCGCAGTGCCGGCAAGAGCTTGCTGCCGGTCGGTGTCAAACAGGTCCGCGGCAATTTCGCCCGTGGCGATATGGTGATCTGTACCGACACCAGTGGGCGCGAAATCGCACGCGGTCTGGTCAATTACCCGCTGGCCGAGGCGCAGAAGATCATAGGCCACAGTTCTGAACGGTTTGAGGAACTACTCGGCTACCAGGGAGAGCCAGAACTGATTCATCGGGACAATCTCGTCCTCAGCTGAGCGCTGCGCACCCCGCGCCACTGTCTCTCAGCCCGGCCTGGTCCCCGGAGCAAGAGGACACGGCGGAGATGCACGGGAATCGCCCATAAAAAACCGGCCAGAAGCCGGTTCTTGGTAAGGCTGCTGCGTGCGCTCAAGCGGATAGGGCCTTAACCTGGGCATTCAGTCGGCTCTTGTGGCGAGCAGCCTTGTTGCGATGGATAATGCCCTTGTCCGCCATGCGGTCGATGACCGGTACAGCATCCTGGTAAGCCGCTTTGGCCTGATCAGCATCACCCGCATCAATAGCCGCTACCACCTTCTTGATAACGGTGCGCACCAGTGAGCGCTGGCTGGTGTTATGACTGCGACGCTTTTCTGCCTGGCGAGCGCGTTTTTTTGCTTGTAGGGAGTTTGCCAAAGTGTTTTACCTCGATCTGCGAGTCGAAAAATTAGAGGCGCGATTATTCACATTTCGGCCGGTATTGTCAACTTGGAGTGGCCTGTTAATGCCGGCATTGCTGGTTGGAGGCCGGGGCCCCGGGAAGTGTTGGCCAGATAGTGCTCGTCACCGCCGATTCACTGCCGGCACCAGTCAATTCTGTGCCGCGGTGTCCACAGCGCTTTTCCCGGGTGAGCGAATACTTCGTAAGTGCTTGATTATAAAAGAGAAAGAAATTTTATGTTGGCAATACTAATAACTATTAGTTATTATCCCCGCCATGCAGGGAGAGGTTAAACAGGCACGCAAGGCCACCGCGGAACGAATTCTTGACGCCGCAGAGGATTTGTTCGCGGAAAAAGGCTATGCAGCGACCTCGCTGGGGGATGTGGCGGATGCCGTGGGTATTCGCTCGCCCAGTCTCTACAACCACTTCAGGAACAAGGAAGCACTCTACGGTGCGGTTCTGAACCGACTGCTGGATGCCTTTGAGGCGCCGCTGGCGGAACTGGGAGAGGGCACTATCAGCAAAGCCCGCATCTTCCAGTGGTTGGAAACCATCATCCGCATGCATCATGAGCGGCCTAATCTGGCGCGCCTGCTACAGCACGCAGCGTTGTCTGGCGGGCCGCAGACCAACGAGTTGATTGAGCGCCTCTTCAGCCCCATGTTCGATACCGACAGGTCGGTGGAAATGTTCTCTGCGGGGATTGGCGGGGAGGAGCTGCGACCCTGGGCGGTGATGGCCCTGAACAATATGGTCATGTCCTATATCACCATGGCGCCCATGTACCGGGATTTACTGGGTGAGGATCCTTTCAGCCCCGACGCCCTGGACAAGCAGTTGAAGCTGATCATGAAACTGGCCCATCTGGTGCTTGAATACGAGGGTGATTGATAAGAAGGCGGTATACTTTACCCTCACTGATCATCTCGCTGGTACCCGTCTATGTCCGTAACTGATTCCACCGCCAGGCCGCGCCGCCTGCCCCTGCAGGGTACTCCCAACTTCCGCGATATGGGCGGCTATCTCAGCACCGATGGCCGCCGCGTGAAGTGGGGTTATCTTTTTCGCTCCGGGCAGCTGAGCAATCTCTCCGCTTCAGACCAGGCCCTGTTGGGAGAGCTGGGTCTGGATGTGGTCTGCGATTTTCGCCGTACCGAGGAACAACAACGGGATCCCAGCCGGTTGCCCGAACCCGGTCCGCGTGTGGTCAGTCTGCCGATCACCCCCGGGAGCAATGATAGCTTCCTCGACCAGGCCAGCTCACACTGGCAGGCGGATCGGCGGCTTATGTTTGACTTCATGCTGGATATCAACCGTGACTTCGCTTTGCAACAGGGTGAGATTTACGCCTGCATGTTCGACCTGCTGCTGCAAAGCGAAGATACCCGCATGCTGGTGCATTGTGCCGCGGGCAAGGATCGCACCGGCTTTGCGGCGGCTATCATCTTGTTGGCGCTGGGTGTGTCGCGGGAGTTGGTAATGGAAGATTACCTGTTAAGCGCACACTACTTTCATCCAGCGCGTGAAATCGAGCGCTTGCGGGACAAATACGGGATGGAGGAGCTGGAAACCGAGGCGCTGCTACCGGTACTGGAGGTACACCCGGAGTATTTACAGGCCGCGTTTGATGCTATTGATGCGGAGTTTGCATCGCTGGAGGATTACCTGGATCGGCATCTGGGGGTGGATGCCGACAAGCGCGCACTGCTTCGCAGTCGCTACCTCAGCTGAACTGTCATCGCTCCCCGGCGGGAAGCGATGATGATCAGAGCCTCTGGCAGGCGCTCAGGGTTTTTTCGGGCGCTCAGGGCTGTTTCGGGCGCTCAGGGCTGTTTCTGGGCGCTCAGGGCTGTTCTCAGGTGCTTTTGCAGGCCTTTTTGGCCGCTTTGATCTGCTTGCGTTCGCAATCGCTGGAAGAACTCTCACCGACGCACCACTTCTTGCGGTTGTCCCA
>JAPUKZ010000253.1 GCA_027295405.1 Gammaproteobacteria bacterium | reverse complement strand
AAACAGGAGGTCTATATGCTGGGCATGGCACGCTCCTATAAGTTGGAGACAGTGGAGGAGTTTCCCTATATTCACGCCGGGCCCTGGAAGGCGGTGAGTTGGTGGCGCGATGGGTCAACATTAAAAAAACCTGAGGCCCGCGAAAAGCTGGCGGCGCTGGGGATAAAGATTTGATTTCTACCCGAGCAGAAACGAAGTGAGCGCGGATAAACCCAAGGACGAGGCTGGACGCAAGAGCCCGGTATAGATGCTGGGCAGGGCTGCTACCTATGAGCTGGAGTTGTTTGTCGGGACGCGCCACATGCACGCCGGCGAGTGCTAGGATGTCAGCAGGTGGCGCGGTACCAGACAGCTCGAAATACCCGAGGTCAACCGCTTGTTACGTGAGGCCGCAGCCAATTTGAAATAGACCCGGCCCAGGTTTGCGTCAATAGGGCTTATTACCATTCCCGGCCCCCCGTATTAGGTCTTATTACCATTCCAAGCCCCCGGGGCCCGTTTATAATAGTCCGCAGCAAGCCCCAGGAGAGCCGCAGTGCAATTTGCCGGCAGCCACATACTTTCAGTCAACCAGTTCCAGCGCGCGGATATTGAAGCCATTTTCGCGGCCGCTGCCCGCATGGAACCCTATGCCCACCGGCGTCGCATTACCCATGTGCTGGATGGCGCTATTCTTGGTTCCATGTTCTTCGAACCCAGCACTCGTACCCGGGTCAGCTTTGGCTGTGCCTTCAACCTGCTGGGTGGGCAGGTCAGTGAAACCACCGGGTTTGAGCACTCCGCCATCGCCAAGGGGGAATCGCTCTATGACACCGCCCGGGTCATGTCCGGTTACAGTGATATCATCGCCATGCGCCATCCCGAAGAAGGCTCGGTGGCTGAATTTGCGGCTGCCAGCCGCGTCCCTGTGCTCAATGGTGGCGACGGTGCCAATGAGCACCCTAGCCAGGCTCTGCTGGATCTCTACACCATAAAGAGCGAAATGCACGGCCGTGGCGGCAGTATCGACAAACTCCGTATCGCGCTGATTGGCGACTTGCGCTACGGGCGCACAGTGCACTCCCTGTGTCGCCTGTTGAGCCTGTTTGATGGCTTGACGGTACACCTGATTTCGCCCAAAGAACTGCGCATGCCAGAGGAAATCGTCGAGACCATGTGCAACTCCGGGCATGATGTCAGCGAAACGGAGGAGTTGGAGTCTCACATCGCCCATGTGGATATTGCCTATTCCACGCGTATCCAGGAGGAGCGTTTCGGCTCCAGGGAAGAGGCAGACCTGTACCGCGGGAGGTTCCGGCTCAACCAGAATATCTACACTAAAAACTGTGAGCCCAATACCGTCATTATGCATCCCTTGCCCCGGGATTCCCGCGCCGAGGCCAGGGAGTTGGATAACGACTTGAATGCCAATCCCAACCTCGCCATCTTTCGCCAGACTGACAATGGCCTGCTGGTGCGGATGGCGCTGTTTGCCATGATCCTGGATGTGGTGGAGCAGGTGGACAGTGAAGCCCGCGATGTGGGCTGGTACACCGGCAGCCGGTATTGATGCCATGGAGCTCTGTTTCGGGGCGCAGGATGTGCGTGTTATTGAAGAATCCCAGACCTTCGCCGGTTATTTCTCGGTGCGCCGGGTATCCCTGCAGCACCGTTTGTTTGCCGGGGGCTGGAGCGATCCGCTCAGCCGCGAGGTGTTTGAGCGGGGCGATGCTGTGGGGGTACTGCCCTGGGACCCGGTCAGCGATGAGCTGATTATGCTGGAGCAGTTTCGCGTCGGCGCCATGCGCGGAACAGATAGCCCCTGGATGCTGGAACTGGTGGCCGGGGTTGTGGAAGACGGAGAGTCCGACGCGGAAGTGGCCAGGCGCGAAGCGGTGGAGGAAGCCGCCCTTGAGATTCAGCAGTTGCAACCCGTGGCCCGGTACTATCCCAGTGCCGGCGCCTGTTCTGAACAGGTGCGTTTGTTTATTGGCAAAACTACCCGTCCCGCGGTCGCCGGTATTCACGGCTGCAGTGACGAGGGCGAGGATATCAAGGTTCATGTATTGCCCCGGGAACAGGCGCTGGAGTTGTTGGCTGCGGGCAAGATTCTGAATGGCCATAGCCTGATCACCTTGCAATGGTTGCAAATTCACGGGTTGGATCTGCGTGAGCGCTGGCGCTGATGCGACTGTTTCTTGCATTTTCCCTCTCCAGTACGGAATCCCGGGCGGTTTACACTGCCTGCGAGCGATTCACGGCAGAGGAGCAGGCTCCCCTGCGCTGGGTGCCGGCGGACAATTGGCATGTGACGGTGGTGTTTTTGGGCGAGGTGGCCGAACACCTGCTGAGTTTACTGGCAGAGCTGGTTGAACCGGTGGTTGCTCGATATCAGTACCTGTCCCTGAACCTGGATCGCCTGGTCTGGTTCCCCAATACTTCCAAGGCCCGGCTGCTGGCACTGGCGGGGGAGCCCGGCCAGCCATTGCAACACCTGCAACAAAACCTGGCCAGCGAGCTGCGCCGGCACGGTTTCACCATTGAACAGCGGGCCTGGCGCCCGCACCTGACCCTGGCCCGCTATCGCGGCGCCCGCAAGCGCTTTGATCCCTTTGCCTTGCCCGCCACGCCCGCTGTTGATTTACAACTGGATCGGCTCAGCCTGTTGCAAAGTGTTGCCGGGCCTGCTGGTACCGGGCCGCGCTATCTGCCCCTGCAGCATTTCGAGCTGTCCCCATGACCCAGGAACAAACCTCTGTTTCCCTGGCTGGGGAAGATGCGGGGCTGCTGAAATCCAGCGCTGTGGTTGGCAGCATGACCATGCTGTCCCGGGTGCTGGGATTGATCCGTGATATTGTCATTGCCGTACTCGTAGGTGCCACCGCCAACGCGGATGCATTTTTCGTGGCCTTCAAAGTGCCGAATTTTATGCGCCGGCTGTTTGCCGAGGGCGCCTTCTCCCAGGCCTTCGTGCCGGTGCTGGCGGAATATCGAGAGCAGGGTTCTGCCGCTGCCGTACAGGAGTTGTTGAATCGGGTGGCGGGGGTGCTGGGTGGCTCGCTGTTGTTACTGACCGGTTTGATGGTACTGGGCGCGCCGCTGTTGACCGCGCTGTTCGCGCCGGGTTTTCTCGGCGATCCACGCAAGTACCAGTTAACCGTGGAAATGATGCGCATTACCTTCCCCTACTTGTTCCTGATTTCCATGACCGGGTTTTGCGGTGCGGTTTTGAACAGTTATGGGCGCTTTGCGGTCCCGGCGTTTACCCCGGTCTGGCTCAACCTGTCACTGATTGGCGCTGCCACCCTGGGGGCGCCCCTGTTCTCGGAACCGGTTTTCGCCCTGGCCTGGGGCGTGATGCTGGCGGGTGTGGTGCAGCTGTTGTTCCAATTGCCCTTTATGTACCGGCTCAAGGTAGCTCCGCGCCCGGTATGGGACACGCGTCACGACGGGGTGCGCCAGATCTTGCGGCTGATGGTGCCCGCCCTGTTCGGCGTGTCCGTCAGCCAGATCAATCTGTTACTGGATACCGTGCTGGCCTCATTTTTACCCACCGGCAGTGTTTCCTGGTTGTACTACTCAGATCGCCTCACGGAGTTGCCGCTGGGCGTGTTTGGCATCGCCATCGCCACGGTGATTCTGCCCAGTTTGTCGCGCCAGCGGGCGGCTACGTCCGCGGAGAAATTTGCGGCCACCCTGGACTGGGCGGTTCGGGCGGTCCTCCTGATCGGTGTGCCCGCCAGTGTGTCGCTGATGATACTGGCTGAGCCGATCCTGGTGACACTGTTCCAGTACGGCGCCCTGAGTCCGCAGGATGTGTCCATGGCGGCCCTGAGCCTGCGCGCTTACAGTCTGGGCTTGTTGGCGTTTATGCTGGTCAAGGTGCTGGCACCGGGCTTTTATGCGCGCCAGGATACCCGCACGCCGGTGGCGATCGGGATCAAGACCATGATCGCCAATATGATCATGAATCTGGTCTTCGTCGTGCCCCTGTATATGCTATGGAATATCGGCCACGTGGGGCTGGCACTGGCCACCAGTCTGGCCGCCTACCTCAATGCCGGTTTGCTGTTTCGGGGCTTGCACCGCGAGCAGGTCTTCCGGTTTCAATCGGGTTGGGGAGTGTTGTTATGGCGCCTGTTGCTGGCCACCCTGGCCATGTCGGCAACGCTCTACCTGTTGCTGCCGGAATCAGCCCAGTGGCTGGAGTGGGGGTGGCAGGTGCGCAGCTTGCGACTGGCATTGGTGGTGCTGGCTGGCTTGTCGGTATACCTGGCTGGACATCTGCTGCTGGGCGCGCGAATGAGAGATTTTTACAGCCCCAAACAGTCCTGATTTCGCTATAATGCCGCGTTTGGCTGAGCATAGAATCCCGGCTGGCATGGAGCTTATACGCGGTCTTCACAATTTGCGGCCCCGGCATCGCGGTTGCGCGGCGACTATTGGCGCATTTGATGGTGTTCATCACGGGCATCGGGCGGTGTTGGGGCACTTGTTGGAAAAATCCGCTGAACTGGGTGTGCCATCGGTGGTGGTGGTGTTCGAACCGCTGCCAAGGGAGTATTTCTCGCCGACCCAGGCCCCGGCCCGATTGATGAGTTTTCGCGAAAAATTCCGCGCTCTTGAGGCGCTGGGGGTGGATCGGGTATTGCGCATACGCTTTGATGAGAACCTGCAGACCATGAGTGCGCAGGCTTTTATCACCCAGATCTTTGTCGAGGGTCTGGGCGTACGCTACATCGTAGTGGGGGACGATCTGCACTTCGGCCACGGCCGCGAAGGCGATTACTGGATGATGAAGGCCGCGGGGGAGCGCTACGGTTTCCAGACCATGCACACCGCAACCCTGGGCGTTTCCGGCACCCGGGTCAGCAGTACCAGAATCCGCGAGGCGCTGGGGAACGCGGATTTTATGCTGGCGGAAGAGTTGTTGGGTCGCCCCTACTCGGTCACCGGCAAGGTTGTCTACGGTGAGCAGTTGGGTCGCAGCCTGGGGGTGCCGACCGCGAATCTGGAGCTACAGCGCCTGCGTTTTCCATTGTCGGGGGTGTATATCGTGGAGGTGGCGGGCGTTGCCGCAACGCCCTTGCCGGGGGTGGCCAATGTCGGTACTCGACCCACAGTGGATGACAGTATTCGGGCGAACCTGGAGGTACACCTGCTGGATTTTGACCGCGACATCTACGGCAGGACGATTAGCGTGACATTCCGCGAAAAAATACGGGAGGAGCAGAAATTCGATTCCCTGGATGAACTGAAACAACAGCTATATCGGGATATCGCCAGGGGGCGAGAGTTCTTTGGTTATGAGTGACTACAAAGACACACTGAATTTACCCAGTACCGGCTTTCCCATGAAAGCCAGCCTGGCCCAGCGCGAGCCGCAGCGGCTCAAGCAATGGCAGGAGCAGGGTCTGTACGCAAAAATCCGTGCTGCCAGTGCCGGCAAGCCGAAGTTCATACTGCACGATGGCCCACCCTACGCCAACGGTGAGCTGCACCTGGGCCATGCGGTGAACAAGATACTCAAGGATATTATTGTCAAATCAAAAACCCTGAGTGGATTTGACGCGCCCTATATCCCCGGCTGGGATTGCCATGGTTTGCCGATAGAGCTCAATGTCGAAAAGAAGGTGGGCAAGCCGGGTCACAAGCTCAGTGCACAGGAGTTTCGCAACAAATGTCGGGAGTACGCCCGCCGTCAGGTGGATATTCAACGCGAGGGTTTTCAGCGCATGGGTGTGCTGGGTGACTGGGATAAACCCTACCTGACCATGGACTACGAGTTTGAAGCCAATATCATTCGCGCCCTGGGCCAGATGGTTGATCGCGGCCATTTGCACAAGGGCTTCAAGCCAGTGCACTGGTGCATGGACTGTGGCTCGGCGCTGGCCGAGGCCGAAGTGGAGTACCAGGACAAGAGCTCTCCCGCCATCGATGTCGCCTATGCGGTGGTGGATGTGACCGCCTTACTGACGGCATTTCCAGATGCGACTGGGATCCCCGCCCGGGTTGCCATTCCGATCTGGACCACCACGCCCTGGACCTTGCCGGCCAGTCTCGCGGTCAGCCTGCACCCGGAACTGGATTATTGCCTGGTGGTTGCCGGCGATCAGGGGCTGGTGTTGGCAGCGGAGCTGGTGGACGCGGTTTGTGCGCGTATCGGCTGGTCAGATTTCTCGATTGCTGCCCGCTGTAAGGGTGCGGCCCTGGAGGGACTGTCATTGCAACACCCTTTCTACCCGCGGCAGGTGCCGGTCATCCTGGGGAAACATGTCACCACAGAAACGGGGACCGGTGCCGTACATACCGCCCCCGGTCACGGCCAGGACGACTTCGTGGTGGGGCAGCAGTATGGGCTTGAGGTATTGAACCCGGTTGGCGGCAACGGTGTTTTCCTGCCGGAAACAGAGCTGTTTGCCGGTCAGCATATATTCAAGGCCAATGCTGCCATTGTCCAACTGCTGCAAGAGCGGGGGGCACTGTTGTACGCGGAAAGCTACCGGCATTCCTACCCCCATTGCTGGCGCCATAAGAGCCCCATCATCTTCCGGGCTACGCCGCAGTGGTTTGTGAGTATGGAGCAGGCGGGCTTATTGCCGCAGGCTATGGCGGCAGTGCAGGAGGTAGAGTGGATCCCCGATTGGGGCCAGGCGCGCATCGAATCGATGTTGCAGGGCCGACCGGATTGGTGCATCTCGCGTCAACGCACCTGGGGTGTGCCCATGGCCCTGTTCATTCACAAGGAGACCGGCGAGCTGCACCCGGAAACCCCACGCCTGATTGAGGAAGTCGCCTGCAGGGTGGAAAAAGAAGGCATTGATGCCTGGTTCGAACTGGATGCAGAGTCCCTGCTGGGTGAAGCAGCGGCGCAGTATGACAAGGTCATGGATACGCTGGATGTCTGGTTTGATTCCGGGGTCACCCATGCCTGTGTGTTGCGCAAGCGCGAAGAGTTGGAGTTTCCGGCTGATCTCTATCTGGAGGGCTCCGACCAGCATCGCGGTTGGTTCCAGTCTTCGCTGCTGACCGCGGTGGGCAGTAACGGTGTAGCACCCTATAAAACCGCCTTGACCCACGGATTCACAGTGGATGGCGAGGGACGCAAAATGTCCAAGTCCATCGGCAACGTGGTGGCAGTGAAGCAGGTCATGAATGATCTGGGTGCGGATATTTTGCGGCTGTGGGTGGCGTCCACCGATTACCGAGCGGAGCTGGCCGTGTCCGATGAGAATTTCAAGCGTACCGCGGACGCCTATCGCCGTATCCGCAATACGGCGCGTTTCCTGATCTCCAACCTGAGCGACTTTGAGCCCCGGCGCGACAGTGTGCCGCCGGACGCTTTGCTGGCGCTGGATGCCTGGGCTATAGATCGGGCAGCACTGCTGCAGACGGAGATCTGCACGGCCTACGAGCAGTATCAATTCCATCTGATCTGCCAGAAGCTGCACAACTTTTGTGTCAACGATATGGGTGGCTTCTACCTGGATATCATCAAGGACCGTCAGTACACCACCCGGGCAGACAGCCGGGCGCGACGCTCCTCCCAGACCGCTCTTTACCATATTGCCGAAGCACTGGTGCGCTGGGTTGCCCCTATCCTCAGCTATACCGCCGAGGAGATCTGGGAGAACTTGCCGGGGGAGCGAGCCGAATCCGTATTTTTGGTGGAGTGGTATACCGGCCTCGAACAGCTGTCGCAGGCCCAGCCGCTGGATCGCGACTATTGGCAGGCGCTGATCGGGGTGCGCGATGCAGTCAACCGCGAGCTGGAGAATCAGCGCAGCGCGGGAGTATTGCGCGGAGGCCTGGAGGCGGAGGTGGTGCTTTACTGCAGTGCCGAGCTGGTGGAATTGTTGGTCGCGCTGGGAGATGAATTGCGTTTTGTCATGATTACCTCGGTTGCCCGGGTCGCAGAGTTCGCCCAGGCCCCTGCAGGTGCCGCCACCACCGACCTGGACGGCCTGAAGATTGAGGTTAGCGTTAGCGCCGCGGAAAAGTGTGAACGCTGCTGGCATCGACGTGAAGATGTAGGGGCGGTTGCTGATTATCCCGGGCTGTGCGGACGCTGTGTTGAGAATATTGCCGGGGACGGGGAGTCGCGACGCTTTGCCTAGCGAACGGCATGACCGTTGGGGCCGGTTGCTGTGGCTCATAGTCACTGTGGCTGTTGTGGGCCTGGATCAGTGGACAAAGGGGCTGGCCAGCGCTCAGCTGGAATACGGCCGGCCCGTGCCGATTCTGCCGGTTCTCAATTTCACCCTGCAGTACAATACCGGGGCGGCCTTCAGTTTTCTCAGCGGGGAGAGTGGCTGGCAGCAATGGTTCTTCAGCGCGGTGGCCAGTGTGGTGAGTGTGGTCCTGATCCTGTGGCTGTCGCGCCTGCGCCGGAACCAGTGGTTGTTGGCACTCAGTCTCGCCCTCATACTGGGTGGCGCGCTGGGTAACTTGCTGGATCGGCTGAGCCTGGGTTATGTGGTGGATTTTATTTCTGTGCACTATGCCGGGTCCTATTTTCCGGCCTTTAATGTGGCCGACTCGGCCATCAGCGTGGGGGCGGCTTTGATGATTCTGGATACGATTCTGCAGGGTCGCAACGAGGAACAAGAGGGATGACGGCACTGTCTGTTCCGGTCAGCGAGGGCACCCGGGTATTCGTGAATTTTTCCCTCAGTCTGGAAGATGGCTCTGAGATCGATTCCAATTTTAGCGACGACGCGGTAGATTTCGTGGTCGGTGACGGCAGTTTGCTACCCGGTTTTGAGCGGCTTATGTTTGGTATGTGCGCCGGTGACCGGCAGATTTTTTCGGTGGCGCCGGAGCGGGCTTTTGGCATGGCCAACGACAGCAATGTTCAGGAACTGGAGCGGGCACAGTTCGACGCTGACGTGGAGCTGGAGATCGGCCTGATTATTTCGTTTGCCGATGCCCGTGGTGGAGAGGTTCCGGGGCTGGTGGTAGAATGCGATGAGGAGTGGGTGACGGTCGATTTCAATCATCCGCTGGCCGGGCGTACCCTCCTGTTTGATGTGCTGGTGCACCGGGTTGAGGCGGCCGAGCTGCATTAGCCGGTCGCTCGTACTAGAGGGGTTTTCAGGGTGTCAGTGACTGTAAAAATGGCCAATCCGCGCGGATTCTGCGCCGGCGTTGATCGCGCTATCGACATTGTCTACCGGGCCCTGGCAGTGTTTGGTGCACCCATCTATGTGCGTCATGAGGTGGTGCACAATAAATTTGTCGTCGACGGTCTGCGCCAGCGCGGTGCGATTTTTGTGGATGAACTGGAGGAGATTCCGGACGACAATATTGTAATTTTCAGTGCCCACGGCGTGTCCCAGGCGGTTCGGCAGGAGGCGGCCCGGCGGGGCCTGAAAGTCTTTGACGCCACCTGTCCACTGGTTACCAAGGTGCATATGGAGGTAGTGCGTTATTCCAGGGAGGGTCGCGAATGTATTTTAATTGGCCACCGCGGTCACCCGGAGGTGGTGGGTACGATGGGGCAATACGATACTGCCAGCGGTGGCGACATCTACATGGTTGAAGACGCGGAACAGGTTGCTGCGCTGGTGGTCAAGGATCCACTCAAGCTCTCCTATGTCACCCAGACTACCTTGTCCATGGACGACACCGCGCTGGTGATCGATGCACTCAGAGAGCGGTTCCCCCGCATCCAGGGGCCGCGCAAAGACGATATTTGTTACGCCACCCAGAACCGGCAGGACGCGGTGAAACAGCTGGCCACAGAGTGTGATCTGGTGCTGATAGTCGGTTCCCCAAACAGTTCCAATTCCAACCGCCTGCGTGAGCTCGCCGAGCGCATGCGCTCGGAAGCCTATTTGATTGACAGTGCGGACGACATTCAGCCGGAATGGATAGTGGGCAAGCACTCAATCGGCGTCACGGCTGGCGCTTCCGCGCCGGAAACCCTGGTGCAGCAGGTGGTGGCCGGATTACAGGCACTGGGGGTCGGAGCACCCCTGGAAATGGCCGGTCGGGAGGAAAATATCACCTTTTCCATGCCCCGGGAATTGCGCCTGGTAGAGGTCAGCGATACCCCCTGAGGGGCCGTAATACGGGGCCTTGGGCGGGTTGTCCGTCCCCGAAAATTGTGAACTTATGCGCATTTTTGCGTTTTTTCTTACCGATTATCCCTCCAAACAACCAGCTGTCGGCCACACGTGGTTTTTTTGCCAGGGAAAGCATAGGTTACGCATATGAAGAAATTAACCAACAACGCCGGCTTTTCAATGATGGAGATGCTGGTTACGCTTCTTATCCTCGGGCTGGTTGCCGCGCTCGGCTTGCCGAGCCTCAACGAGTTTATTGAGGGCAACCGGCTCAACGCGGCGCTCGCCGACCTCCAGAGTGCCATGCAGGCCGGCCGGGCGGAAGCGGTAGGCCGCAACGCCTACGTGACCCTGTGCAAGAAAAATGCAGACAGCACCGACTGCGTGACCGACGGTGGCTGGCAGCAGGGCTGGATTATCTTCGTCGATGTCGATGGAGACGGCACGGTGGATGTAGGCGATGAGATTTTGTTGATACACGAGGAACTGCTGGGTACGCTCACGTTTCACGGTACCGCCGGGGTCAAAGACCTGATTACCTTTCGACCCAGTGGCCAGACCAGCGTGACTTCCTTGCAGACCCTGATTTTGTGCGATGCCCGTGGGTTTGTCGCAGACGCCAAGGGCATGGTAGTTTCGATTATGGGTCGGGCCAGCAGCATGTCAGCAACTTCAACCGCTCAAGTCAGCTGCTTGATACCTTGAACCTGACAGGAAACGGAGAATGAATACTGTGAGTTATTCCAGTCAGTTAGCTTCCCGCCAGACCGGCTTCACCCTGATCGAAGTACTGATTGCCGGGTTGGTGTTGTCGGTAGGTGTGTTGGGAGTCGCCGGGCTGCAAGTCACAGCGCTGAAGAATCTGCAATCTTCCCAGTCAAGCGGGGTGGCGGCGATGCTGGCCAATGATATCGCCGACCGCATGTGGGTGAACCAGGTACAAGCACTGGCCAATGCCTACAACCATACCGTGGCGCCGGTAGGCCCCTCCGATTGTGTGGCGGGGACTTGCACGACTGCAGAGCTTGCCGATTTCGATATCAATGACTGGCAGCAGCATATCGTCGGTTACACCCTGCCCGACACTACCGTCATCCCCGGTTTGTTGCCCTCCGGTAGCGGTACGGTGGCGCAGATTGGAGCCAGTCGTTCCTACCTGATTACGCTGCGCTGGGATGACGATCACAGCGGTTCAGTAGAAACCACCTGCCCGCCCGTAGACGCTGACGATCTCGACTGCTACGAATTGACCATTACTTTTTAAGTTGGTGAGCGCCGTGATTCCTTCCAAAATAACAAGCATTCGCAACCGCCGCCAGCACCAGCGTGGCATGGGACTGATTGAGATAATGATTGCCATGGTGTTGGTGGCCATCATGTTCAATGGCCTGATGGAGATTTTCCTGTCTTCCCGGCAAACCTACAGCGCCACCGACAACCTGACCCGCTTGCAGGAAAATGGTCGCACCACCGTGGATATCCTGGTGGCGGGATTGCGCCGCTCGGGCTACCTGGGGGGTAACTCTGATCCTACCGCCATCGCCGGCTCCTTGGGTCAGGCGGCTGCCGCAGCCACCTGTGCGACCGCTGACACGACCTGGGCGCGAATGATCGCACAGCCGGTGTTTGGTTTGGACGACACCGCCGCTGGCTACAACTGCATCGATGCTGGCTACCTGCGCGGAGATATCCTCACCATACGCTACGCGTCACCATGGGTGGTAGCAACAGCAGATTTTGTCAACACCAAAATATATCTGCG
>JAPUKZ010000252.1 GCA_027295405.1 Gammaproteobacteria bacterium | reverse complement strand
AACTGGGGTGCCTGTGGGTATTCAACATCGCTGTTGCCGGATCCGGGAATCACGCCGGGAACAAAGTCAACTTCAGAGTCGATATAGGCAAGACCAAAATTCATGTCCCAACTCTCGTTGGGGTAGTAAACAAACTCAATTTCACCGCCATAGGAACTCGCATCTGTGTTAGTCACCTGCGGCGTGCCGCCGGTCAGTGCAAACGCCTGGTAGTCCTCGTAGTCATAGTAGTAAATCGCCGCATTCAGGCGCCCGGAGCCATCGAGAACAGTGGATTTTATCCCCAGCTCATAGGCATACAGTACTTCTTCATCGTGCTGAAAGTCGTCCAGTGATACTGAGGAACTGGGTGACCAGTTACCTCCTTTGATACCCCGGTTGATAGAGCCGTAGATTAAGGCATCCTCTGTTTGATAGTTGAGCTGCAATCGGCCGGCCCAATCGCCGTAATCAATCTCGTCAACGTCACCGTGCGCCGGGTTGGGACTCGCGGCAATCGCATCTTGTAAGCTGAACAACACGGTGCCGTCTGGCAACATGGCACCCTCGCTGAAATTTCGGGCGGTATTCACAAATTCGATGGTTTTGTCGTCCTGAGACCACCGGAGACCAGCGATTAAGGTCAGCGTATCGGAAAGGTCAACCTCGGCTTCACCGAAAACAGACCAGTTTTCCGATTCCAACTCGGTATCCTGGATTACTTCCCCCGTTGGATCACCTATGATAATGGGACCACCGGTAATAGCCTGACCAACATAGTCAATATCCAGCAAGTAGGCCCCCGTTTGCCAGCGCATGCTATCGGTTGAGCCCGAAAAACGCAGCTCGTGTGACCATTGCTCGTAGTCGGCTGCCGTTGAGAACGGGAAGAATATCAGACCTCCGGCCGCATCTTCCTGATAGAACTTGGTCAGATCCTGGTAGGCACCCACATAGTTCAATTCCACACCATTATCGAACTCATGGGTGAGCTTCGCGGTATAGATGGTGGCTTCCCGATCAAATCCCACGTCCTTTACGTCGGAAGCATGTTTGTGCACATCACCGGTGATAACCGGTCCAGGCTTAAGACCAAACAGGGTGTTCGGGTCGGCATCGACAAAACTGACGACGTACTGTCCGGTACCGACATCATCATCTTCGGTATACTGTACCTGGAAATCCAGCAAGGTGGTGTCGGACAGGTCAAACTGCAGGTTACCCCGGATAACATATCCATCCTGCTCGCCTGCATCCCTGCCGTTGACGGAAAAACCCTCCGGTCCTAATACACCGTCGGCGATACTGCCCGGCTCGATGTAACCATCGGCTTTTTGCATACGCCCTGCAATACGGCCCCGTACCTTGTCGCTAAAAGCGCCGCCTATCGCCCCTTCTATTACCCTATCGTTGCGTTCGGCATAGGAGGCTCGAATATAGCCATTGAACTCATCATCGGTTGCCTTATTAGAGCGGAAATGCAGCAGGCCCCCGGTCGCGTTACGGCCAAACAAGGTGCCCTGCGGCCCGCGCAATACCTCGGTATTCGCCATGTCGAACATTTGCATGTTGACGGCATTCATACTGCCGATATACACATCGTCCAGATAGACGGCGACGGGGGCCTCCAGGTTATCCTGGAAGTTGTTCTGTGAGATACCCCGTAAATTAAAGGTCGTGAACGCGGGTGTAAAAGACTGCATCTGGAGACCCGGTACTTGCGCAATCACGTCCTGGGTTGTATTAAACCCGAGTGCTTCAGTCTGATCGCCGGAAAATGCCGTCACAGAAATGCCGACATCCTGCATATTCTGTTCGCGTTTCTGTGCGGTGATGATGACCTCTTCCAGTATCGCCGCCTGGCCAAGATTGCTGCCAAGCAACAAGGTGGTACCTACGGTTACAGCCTGGGTGAGCTTATTGAGTTTGAACATGCGAGTGTCCTCTATGGTTCTTTTTGTCATTTTGTGTCTACACCCCTGAGTGTAGTCCTATTCTGAACCTGCTAATTAAAACAGCTCTGCGAGCCAACCGCTTGACCAGCAGCGAAATCGCGGATTGACTCACAGGGAAGCCGAAAGTGTGAATATTTCACATTCACGCGCTCTCCAGCAGCTGCCGGGCCGCGCGCTCGCCTTCATCCGCCGCCCCTTCCCACATCTGCGCACCGACCAACTCGGCATGGGCGAAGGCGATGCGCCCGTGGCGCTGGCGAATCACTTCCCGGGGCGCGGGCTGGCCATCCTTGCCAAAAAAGAAGCCCGGCGGGGTAGCCGCATAGGCGTGGCCCTGGCGATTGACGATAATACCGGCGATGTCGCGATCGGCATCAAAGCCACCGGCAGCAAACATTTTTGTAAACTGATCACGTACCTTGTTCTCGATATCAGCATAGCTCATGCCGAACATCTTCATGCGTGCGGTAACGGTTTGCTGTTCCACCGGCAGGCCGGGGGTGCAAAAAGAGTTGTACAGGGTCACCACCGTGGGCTTGTCCGGCTGCAGTGGCATCGGTTCCTGACCGTCGAGAATCATCTGTCGGCGCAAGGTCAGGAACCAGCCCAGGTCATCACCAAACCAGCGCACTGAGGCCACACCCAGCTTGTCCATGAATTTCCAGTTGCGCAACGCCACATTGATAATCAACATCGGCGCGTGCATGAAAGTGTCCATGGCCTCCCGGTGCGCGCTGGGCAGGTCAGTGACCACCCGCTTGTTGAGATGTTGCTGCCCGGCCATAACCACCTGCCTGGCGCTTACGCTGCGCATTTCATCGTCCTTCAGCCAGGTCACCCGCACCCGCTCGGCTGACTCCGGCGGACCCTCGTGAGCCACATTGACCACCAGCGAGCCCAGGCGCATGCGCACCGGCCGCCCCGGTTTGTCGATGACCGCTTTGTTCACGGGACTGGAAATGATCTCGGTCAAGGTTTCGGCGTCGCCGAAGATATCCGGTATCAGGCGCTTCACAATGTGGCGCAGAATGCCGGTATTACCGCCGGGAAACTGGGCCAGCCAAATGTAGTCGGTGGGATCGCCAATACCCAGCTGGCGGCCGTACTGGATCACGCCGGGTTGCAGGAAATTGAAGGCCTGGTAGGCCGATATCACGTCGGGACCCAGCCCCATGCCCATGGCCGCGCCGAAGGGTGCCAGGTACTGGTGGATAGCGGGGTTATCCAGGCCCATTTCCTGGCGCAGAAACTGCTCGTAGGTCATGCTGTCGAGCCACTGCTCCCAGTCCTCCCGTTCCGGTGGCTGGCGGTAGGTTTCCATCCACAGGAAGTCATTTTTTGTTTTATCGTCGATCGGCACCCCGGCAAAGCGATTGGCCC
>JAPUKZ010000251.1 GCA_027295405.1 Gammaproteobacteria bacterium | reverse complement strand
ACTGTGCGTTGAAAATCGCGGTCTCCAAGCGCAGCTACAAATAGCGGGGCTGGTGCCCGGCGATGCCTACACAGTCTGGTGGGTGTATTTCGATGATCCATCGCAATGCGCAGCAGCGCCCGAGTGGGGGGATGTTGACTTTGGAGGCGATGATCCACTGGGTGTGTTCGGACGCTTTGGGTCGGTGGTCGCAGCGCGCAATGGCGAAGCGCATATTAACGACAGGATTAACGGTATGAAGCCAAGCAGTGGCTCGCAAATTTGGATATTAATGTTTGGCCATGGTGCAGCGGACTTCTCTGATGGCCGGCACCTTGCGCGCCAGTTACTGACACCGGAAGACCCATTAGCCGGTGCACCACATTTGGGCATCGTGCGTGGCCCAACGGGCTTTCCCGTCGCCATCACTGTACATTTCATAGAATGAATTCCATCAAGGTTGGCCGCTCGCCCACCTTGACTACGGTTTGATTTGGCGCCCCTGGCTGGGCGCCGTTTTTTCCCGCGCACAGGTCCATGGATGGACGGTTGTAGGGCATGCAGGAGCAATTGCCGAAGGCGCGCCTTACAATTTTTTTAATTCTGCGATCCGGTCCAGCAGTTCCAGGGCCAGGGCTGCTCCCGGGAGGTTGACGCCCAGATCACGCTGCAGGTGGACCACGGTTTTCACACGTTTCACGCTGCTGATGTGGAATTGCCATTCGGTGGCCTGTGCAGGCTCCAGGCGCTCACCCTGCGGGTCGAGGATGCCTTCTTCGACCATGATGATGATTTCCTCGGTTTTTACCGTGCAGCTACGGCACAACTCTTTCAGGGTGATGACGGTTGCTTCTTCGACCAGCTGGCCGCACAGGATTTTGTCGCTCGTCACGGCTTACACCTCCAGGCTGGCGCGGGGGTTGAAGGTAAATTCATGTTTCATTTGTTGGTAAATCCGGCGGTTTTCTTCACTGTCCACTGGCGGCAGGGCGATTTGCAGTACCACGTAAAGGTCGCCGGCCTGGCGGGCCGGAATGCCTCGGCCCTTTAGTCTCAGCTTTTTACCCGCCGGTGAGTCGGGCGGCACCTTGAGATCAATGGCGCCGGAAGGCGTGGGCACTTTCACCGTGGCGCCCAGGGCTGCCTCCCAGGGAGCCAGCGGCAGGTCCAGGTAGACATCGGCGCCTTCCACCCGGTACTGGCTGTTCGGGTTGAATTCTACTTCCAGATACAGGTCGCCGGCCTCTCCGCCGCCGTAACCCGCACCGCCCTGGCCGGCCAGGCGTATTTGCTGGCCCTGGCGGATGCCCTTGGGGATGCGCACCTTCAGGGTCCGGGGTCGCGTGGTGACCTGCCCGTCTGCGGTGAGTTCAGGGATTTGCAGCGTGATGGACCGGGTGGTGCCCTTGTAGCTGTCTTCCAAGTCCACAATGACCTTCGCGTAGTGGTCCTCGCCGCGAATTTGGAAGCCCTGCCGGCGGCGGGCGCTCGTTGCGCTGCTCCGGGCGTAACCACGACCGTACAGGGACTCGAAAAAATCACTGAAAGCACCCAAATCGGGGCCGCTTGTTTCAGGACTGTTTGCTTGGGGGCCACTGCCGCTGAATTCAAAGCCGGCATCCCAACCCGGCGGTGGGTGGAATTCCTGGCCGGCCTGCCACTGCGATCCAAGCTGGTCGTAAGCCGCTCGTTTCTCCGGATCCTTCAAAACTTCGTAGGCTTCGCCAACTTCCTTGAATTTTACTTCCGCGTCGGCCTCCTGGCTTACGTCCGGGTGGTACTTGCGGGCCAGCTTGCGATAGGAGCGCTTGAGTTTTTCCGCGGTGGCGTCGCGCTTGACGCCCATGATGGCGTAATAGTCTTTGTATTCCATATTGAAGGGGTTTGATCTTCCGCGCGCTTCTAGAAACCTGTTTTGTCCACGGGTGTGTATAGTTCTGCTTCTTTGCGGGTCAATTGCTCCACCTTCAAAATCCAGTTCGACATCGTTGCATCGATCTTCAAGCGGAAACGGCCACTCTGGTTGAACAGCCGGACACCACTGCCCTGGTGTTTGGTTTTCAATACGTAACCGGCGTGCTGGCCGGTCGTGGCATCGATCAGTGACACTTCCAGCCCCAACATCTGCGGATAATCTCCGTTTACCCACCAGTCGAGTATCCAGGGAGAGCGCACTTCGAAATCGATGGTCTCAGTGCTGCGGCTGCCGGTGAACTTCCGAACCAGATCTTTGCCGTAAGTGGCGGTCGTGGTAGTGATTAAAAATGCGAGAACAACAAGACAAAATAGGCGCTGTGTCACGGGTACTGTCTCCTTAGCCGAGTAGCATACTGTAGCAAAACTAGCAGGAACACGCTCGCCTACAGGGATGTAGATGAGCGGGCTCCTAGGTCAGCTTGTTCCAGGCGCTGATCAGTTCTGTGGCTGCGAGGTCGATCTCTTCCCGCGTATTGGCGCGCCCCAGTGAGAGTCGCACGGAGCCAATGGCTTCGGATGCCCCAATTCCCATAGCCAGAATCACCTGCGAAGCACTGTCACCCAATTCGTGACAAGCGGAACCGGTAGAAGCTGCAATCGCGGGGCAGGCGGCCAGCAAGGTGTTTCCGGCTACAGCCGGGAAGCGAACGTTCAAGGTGTTGGGGAGGCGTTCGGCGGCGTAGCCGTTCAACGCGATAGCGGGAATGGCCTCCTTCAACAGGCTCCACAACCGGTCACGCAGACGAATCAGGCGCTCACCCTCCTCCTCCAGGCTACGCCGGGCAACCTCGCAGGCCTGGCCGAGACCCACGACGGAGGCAACGTTCTCTGTGCCGGGCCTGAGTCCTCGTTCATGTTCGGCCCCGATAATCAGTGGCTTGATCGGTGTGCCCGCGCGGACGAACAGAGCTCCCACGCCTTGCGGTGCATACAGCTTGTGCCCTGCGATAGACAGTAAGTCGACTTTTTCATGCTGGGTGGAAACCCTGATCTTGCCGCAGGATTGTGCCGCATCGGTGTGCATCAATGCACCGGCGGAATGCGCCAACTCGGCAATTTCAGCGATGGGCTGAAGCGTTCCGGTTTCACTGTTCGCGTGCATGATTGTGACCAGTGCGGTTTCCGGTCCAAGGCATTCCTGCACGCGCTCCGGAAGCACCCGTCCGGCGCCGTCAACCTCAACCCGGGTGACCGCGTAGCCTTGGTGCTCCAGCCAGGCACAGGGTCCGGCCGTTGCCGGATGCTCGATAACACAAGTTAGTATGTGGCGGCGCGCTGGAATGGCAGCGGCCACGCCCCGGATCGCCAGGTTG